>CAIKZP010000063.1 GCA_903831935.1 uncultured Bacteroidota bacterium
ATCGGTAATTTTTAAATATTTATCGTCTACCCAAACACCTATATCACCCGTTAATAACCAACCATCTACAACAGTTTCTGCAGTTAAATCTGGGCGTTTATAATAGCCTAACATCACACATGGGCCTGCCACACATATTTCTCCGTCTTCGGCTAATTTTACTTGAATGCCATCAACAGGAGGACCAACAGTACCAATTTTTGTTCCGCCTTTTTGTTTTCGATTCACACTAATTACCGGACTATTTTCGGTAGGACCATATCCTTCGTATACCGGAATTTGTGCGGCATTAAATATGCGCAATAGTTTTACTTGACAAGCAGCACCGCCAGTTACAATAAAAGAAATATTTCCACCAAGTGCATCGCGCCATTTATTAAAAATTAATTTATTGGCAATGGCTAATTGAATATTATACCACCATCCGCCGCTTTCTATGTTATCGTATTTTTCTGCTAGCGCTACAGCCCAATAAAACAAATCACGTTTTACGCCTTTTAGTTCAGCTCCTTTCAGCATTATTTTTTCAAACACTTTTTCTAAAAGTCTTGGCACTGTGGTAAAACCATTTGGTTTAATTTCTTTTAAATTATCGCCAATGGTCTCTAAACTTTCTGCATAATAAATACCAATGCCACTATACAAATAAATATAGGTAACCATTTTTTCAAAAATATGATTCAATGGTAAGAAGCTGAGTGTTTTGGTTTCTGGCGCATCTTCAAAAGGAAAACTTGCTTTTGCAAAAGCTACATTCGAGTAAATATTACTATGCATTAACATCACGCCCTTTGGTGTGCCTGTTGTACCAGATGTATAAATAATAGTAGCCAAATGTGAACTTGGAATACTTGCTTTAATGGTATTTACTTTTTGTAAATTTGCTTCGTTGGCAAGATTGGTCAGTTCGCTCCAGTGCAATACCCCTTCAATTTTATCAAAGCAATAAATGTTTTTAACCGATGGAACATTTACGCAAACATCCTTTGCTTTTTCATATAAATCAATACTGCTAACAAACACAAATTTCACAGCCGCATCATTTAAAATAAATGCTAACTCTAAAGGATTGGTGGTAGGATAAACTGGTACTAGAATAGCACCTAGCTGTTGCACTGCTAAATCGGTAAAAACCCATTCAGGTCTGTTATTACTAATGATGGCAATTTTATCACTTCCTTCTGGTGTAAAATCATTACCAGATACGCCCATTTCTAATAAGCCAGCACTCAAGCGATTGGCAATATCTGCTACCATTTGTGTACTATACTTTACCCAAACACCATTTTCTTTGGCGGCCAACATATCTGCCTTAGGAAAGTTTTGCAACTGATGATCTATACAATCAAATAAACGTTTACTATTCATAGGTGCTTCGTTAGGTGATAAAAATAATTTCTTTTACTGATGAAAAGGAATTACTCTGTTAAATTAGGTAAAACAACACACATAAAAAAGCCGATAGTTTCGCTATCGGCTTTTTATATTTTTTTAACCCATTTTTAGGATGGTAGTAACTATTCGTAAATCAAGTGTGTTAATAAACCATCGCGCAATTTTGGTTCGAACCAAGTACTTTTTGGAGGCATCACTTTTCCGCTATCGGCAATATCAAATAGTTGATCCATGCTTACTGGAAAAATACTAAACGCTGCAGCCATCTCGCCGCTGTCAACTCGCTTTTCTAATTCTTGTAAACCCCTTATTCCGCCAACAAAATCAACACGTGTATCGGTACGCGGATCATTGATATTTAATAGTGCAGATAAAATATTGTCTTGTAAAATAGTTACGTCTAAAATACCAATCGGATCATTTGAAAATGTTCCTGGCTTAGCTGTTAGTTGATACCATTGATGGTTTAAGTACATACCAATATCGTGTAAATTGGCCGGCTTAAATGCTTGTGATGCTTGTGGTGTGATTGTAAATTTCGCTTCAATGGCTTCTAAAAATTGTGCTGGTGTTATTCCATTCAAATCTTTTACCACCCTGTTATAATCCATAATAAACAACTGGTTCGATGGAAATAAGGTGGTTAAAAAATGGTTGGCTCCTTCAGGCGCTTCGGCACCCAAAGCCAAACGAACTTTCGAAGCAGATGCTGCGCGGTGGTGACCATCGGCAATATAGGTGCAAGGAATTTCTGCTGCAAATACTTGGGTAATTTCGTTGCAAATATCTCCGTCACTAATAATCCAAATAGTATGTTGAATACCATCATCTGCTAAAAAATCATATCCAGGTGATTTGGTTTTTTTCCATTTTTCTATAATGGCATCAATGGTATGATTGTTGCGATACGCTAAAAAAACATTGCCTGTTTGCGCACCCGATGTTTTAATATGATTGATTCTATCTAACTCTTTTTCTGGACGCGTAAATTCATGCTTTTTAATAATATCATTTTCATAATCATCAACACTGCTCACACAAACCAATCCTGTTTGCTCGCGGCCATTCATAATTAATTGATAAATATAATAACAGTCTTTCGACTCTCTAAACAAGGTATCTCTTTGAATAGATGCTTGTAAATTTTCTTTTGCTTGTAAGTATACTTCTGGTGCATGCACATCAACCGATTCTGGTAAATCAATTTCACTTTTGGTGATGTGTAAAAATGAAGCGGGATTTCCTTGTGCTTCTATTTTTGCTTCTGCACTACTCAATACATCGTAAGGTCTACTGGCAACTTGTTTGGCAATTTTTGCTTGAGGTCTTAATGCTTTAAATGGTTTAATGTTTGCCATGATCGTTTCTTTGATTAATAAATAAATTATCCGTGTTGCTGCGCAAATGATTGCATGAGGTCAGTCATAGCTTGTACGCTGCTTAAGGGTAGTGCATTATACATGCTCACCCTAATTCCGCCAACTGTTCTATATCCTTTTACACCTATAAATCCTGCTTTTTTACATTCCTCTAAAAATAAATTTTGTAAGTTTTCGTCTTCAATAAAAAACACCACATTCATTTCGCTTCGGTCTTCTTTAGCAACCGTTGTTTTATAAAATGGTAAACGATCGATAGTGCTATATAATAGGTTGGCTCTTTCTTTTGCGCGTCTACCCATTTCTACTAATCCACCTTCGGCTTCAATCCATTGTAGGGTTAGCATACTCACATACACTGCAAATACTGGCGGTGTATTCATTAATGATCCAGCCTCAATATGCTTTTGGTAATTCATGATGGTTGGAATCTTACGTTTAATTTTTCCTAAGATGTCTTTTTTAACCACCATTAAATTAACACCAGCAGCACCCATGTTTTTTTGAGCGCCTGCATAGATTAATGAAAACTGTTTAAAATTAGTAGGCCTACTAAAAATATCACTACTCATATCTCCAATCAATGGAATAGATACATCTGGATACGCATGCCATTGTGTACCTTCTACCGTATTATTAGTAGTAATATGTAAATAGCTAGCGTTATTGGGTATGGTTAAATTTTTAGGAATATAGGTATGATTTTTATCGGCCGAACTAGCTGCTACTACTACGTTTCCAAACATTGCCGCTTCTTTGAGCGCCTTGTTTCCCCAAATACCATTATCGCAATAAGCCGCTGTTTCGTTATCATCCAATAAATTCATGGGTACTTGCATGAATTGGGTGGTAGCGCCTCCGTGTAAAAAAAGTACTTCGTACGAATCGTCTAAATCCATCAATCGCTTCACAGAACCAATTGCCTGGTTTAATACTTCTTGAAAATGACTGGTGCGATGACCAATTTCTAAAATAGACAATCCTGTTCCATTAAAATTATGGATGGCTTTTGATGCTTGGTCTAACACCGATTGCGGTAAAATAGAAGGCCCTGAGTTAAAATTGTGCAGTATCATGAAAATTACTTGTAAGAATTATGGTAAATGATTGGCCTTTTCGTGAATATCGGTTACGCCCCCCGAAACCGTGTATTTCATAGCTTCTGCTGGGTGAATATGTGATGGTAAAGGTTTTACTTTTTCAATAGGCACCAAATAAGTAATACCCGAAATAGCGTAAGAATGGGGTACATACACCGTTAAATGTGTTTCTAAACCTAGGTGTTTGCTATTGTTTTGGGTAATAAAACCAATACGCCAAATATCTGCTCCGTCTACATTTACAAGTACCGGCTGGTCGAATTTCTTTTTGTTTCCAGCAAAAGCCTCAATAAAGTCTTTCACCGACGAATAGATAAATTTTATACCAGGGGTACGCTCTAAAAGGGTATCAAAAACCGCCACCAATCTGCCAACAACAAACAAAGAAGATAGCCAACCCACCATTAAAACAAGGCTAATTACTACTACAAATCCTAAACCTGGAAGTCTTTTTAGGTTTCCAGCAGCATCTTTTTGTAGTAAATCGGGGGCTAAATTGTTAATCAGGTTGGGTAAAAAGCTATCTACCCAGTTAAAAAGTCCAAAAACCACCCAAATAGTGATACCAATGGGTGCCAAAACAATCAATCCTTGCAAAAAAAGCTGCAAAGATTTACCTAAAGAACGTTTAAAAGAAGGCTTTTTTAGGTGTCTCATGAATTGGTTTTGGTGCAAATTAACGAAGAAAAAAGAAGGATTCCATTAAGAGATAATAAGTTAAATAAACTAAGGAAACTTTTTTTATGTTAATAGTTTTCTTAGTTTTGCGCCTCTATCTTAAAAAAGTATGGAAACAGCCGAAAGAATTATTACAAAAACCTACGAATTATTCATGCGGTACGGCATTCGTAGCGTGAGCATGGATGATATTGCCTTTCATTTAGGCATTAGCAAAAAAACCATCTACCAGTTTTATGCCGACAAAGATGCATTGGTAGATAGTGTACTAGATATTGAATTCCATCGCAATTACAAAGAATGCGAGAACCACAAACGCAATAAAGAAAATGCGGTACACGAAATCTTTTTGTCTTTAGATGAAATGCAGGAATTGTTCAAACACCTAAATCCTACCATTATTCATGATATTCAAAAATATCATCCAAATTCTTTTAAAAAGTTAAGCAAGCACAAAGAAGAATTTATTTACAATATGATTAAAGAAAATTTAGAAAGTGGCATTAAAGAGGGTTTATATAGACCAGAAATTAATGTAGATATTTTAACCAAATTTCATATTGAATCGATTTTTATTGCTTTTAATACCGAAATTTTTCCAAGTTCAAAATACCAACTCTCCAATGTCAACCAAGAAATTATAGAAAATTTCTTATTTGGAATTGTGTCCATTAAAGGGGTTAAAAAAATTCAACAATATAAAAGACAAAGACAAAAACCAATATCTTATGAACCAAAAAACGCTTAACCAACTGGTAGGCCTCTGCTGCTTTTTGTTAGCAGTAACAACTGGATTTAGCCAGCCAGTAACCAAGCACGCCTTTTCATTAAAAGACTGTGTGGAGTTTGCACACAAGAATAATGTACAGGTAAAAAATGCCTTGTTGAATGTTCAAATTCAAAAACAAATTAACAAGGATGTAACCTCGGCGGCCATGCCAACTATTAGTGCAAATATTGGCGGTAATGATTATTTAAAAATTCCAACCTCTTTATTGCCTGGTGAAATTTTTGGACAACCAGCCGGCTCTTATATTCCAGTACAATTTGGAACAAAATTCAATGCAAATGCAGGCATTGCATTACAACAGGTATTATTTGATGGGCAAGTATTTGTTGGATTAAAAACGCGTAACACTACTATTGAATTTCAAAATAAAAATGTAGAGGTTACCGAAGAATTAATTAAAACGAATATCTACAAAATTTATTACCAATTAGTAGCAAGCAAATCGCAGATTAGCATTTTTGATGCGAATTTAGATAGACTGAATAAGCTATTAAAAGACGCCAAAGTTTTATACCAAAATGGTTTTGTTGAAAAGTTAGACCTCGATAAAATAGCTGTTCAAATTTCTAATTTAGAAACCGAAAAGTTAAAAGCAAACAATAGTATTGAAATTGGTTACCTAGGCTTAAAAACCTTAATTGGTATGCCGTCGAAAGACACGTTAGAACTAACAGATGCCTTAAGTGAAAACTTTTTGCAAGACGATTTGGCCATGGGAAATGATTTTCAATACCAAGATAGAAAAGACTTCCAGTATTTAGGATTGGCAAAAAAATTGAATGAGTTTAATATTCAAAGATACCAACTGAGCTACCTGCCTACGCTAGCATTGAATGGCAACTACAGCAAAAATGCACAAAGAAAGCAATTTGATTTTTTTGGAAAAGGCGATTGGTTTAGCACCTCTTTTATTGGATTGAATCTTAACATTCCCATTTTTAGTGGGTTCTCTAAAGATGCCAAATTGCAAAAGTCTAGGTTTGAATTAAAGCAGACAGAAAACCAAATAGACAATATGCGTTTGTCTATTGACGCCGAAATAGATGGTGCAAAAATGGTTTTTCGTGCAGCAATTGCAACCCTTGGTTTTCAAAAACAAAACATGCAATTAGCAGAAAACGTATACAACCAAACCAAAAAGAAATTTGAATTAGGTACCGGTTCAAACACTGAAATTACTGCCGCTCAAACAGATTTAAGAACGGCTCAAACAAATTATATCAGTGCACTGTACAGTGCTATTGCAGCAAAAATAGACTTTACAAAAGCCGTTGGAAAATTATAAAATAAACTACAAAAAATAAAAGGATGCAACTTATTAGAAGGGTACTATTTATTGGATTAATGATTTCTTTAGCTGCTTGTGGCAACAAAAAAGAAAGCACATCAGTTATTGCTGAGAAAAAAGCAAAACTAGAAGAATTAAAAAAACAGCAAATTACTGTTGGAGATGCTATTACAAAATTAGAAGCAGAGATTATTAAATTAGATCCATCTGTTTTACAAACTGAAAAAGCAAAGTTGGTTGTAACCGCAGCTGTTACAACAGAAAAGTTTACGCACTATATTGACCTTCAAGGCAAGGTAGATGCAATTAATATTTCTTATATCACCCCTCGTGGTGGTGGCGGACAGGTAAGAGAATTGTATGTAAAAAAAGGCGACAATGTTACCAAAGGACAATTGATATTAAAACTAGACGACGCTATTGTTAAGCAAAGCATTGTTGCTGGTGAGCAAGGTTTAGAAAGCATTAAAACACAATTGGCTTTTGCAAAAAATATCTATCAAAAACAACAAAACCTTTGGGCGCAAAATATTGGCACAGAAGTACAATTAATTACTGCAAAAAACAATGTTGAAGCCATAGAGAACCAATTAAAAACGGCTCAAGAGCAAATTAAAATTACCCAAGAGCAACTAAAGTTCACCTCTGTTTATAGCAATGTAACAGGTGTTGCAGATGATGTAAATATAAGAGTGGGTGAATTATTTGTAGGACCAGGTCAAATTAAAATTGTAAATACCAACGATTTAAAAATCACTACCCTAATTCCAGAAAATTATGCAACTCGTGTAGGCGTTGGTACGGCTATTAAAATTTCATTGCCAGATATTAACAAAACCATTGATGCAAGAATTTCTGTAGTAGGCAAAATTATTGACCCAAACACACGTAGCTTTTTTGTAGAAGCAAAAATTCCTGCAGATAAAAGTTTCCGTCCTAACCAAATTGCATTGGTTAAAGTACAAGATTATGAAGTAGCAAATGCCATTGCTGTTCCGGTAAATATTTTACAAAACGACGAAAAAGGCCGTTACATTCTTATTGCTGTTTCTGAAAACAATAAATTAATTGCTCGTAAAAAAGCGGTTATTTCTGGCGAATTATACGGCGATAAAATTGAAATCAAATCAGGCATTGCTGCGGGTGACCAAATTATTACAGATGGTTATCAGAGTTTATACGATGGACAAACAATTACAACAGTAGCAAAATAGTTTTATGAGTGTATTAGAAAATATCAATGCCAAGTTCAAAGAATTTGGACCCACCACCTGGAGTATTAAAAACAAAACCTCCATTTACCTACTCATGTTATTTGTGAGTTTAGCTGGTATCTTTCAATTTGTTACTTTACCAAAAGAACAGTTTCCAGATATTGTCATTCCTACCATTTTTGTACAAACAATTTATGTAGGTAACTCTCCAAAAGACATAGAGAACCTAGTAACGCGTCCTATAGAAAAACAAATTAAAAGTATCACAGGGGCTAAAATAAAAAAGTTCACTAGTACTTCTCAACAAGATTTTTCGGCCATTCAAATTGAGTTTGATACCAATGTAAAAACCGATGTTGCGTTACAAAAAATAAAGGATGCCATTGATAAGGCAAAACTAGATTTACCTACCGATTTAACTTCTCCACCAACTGCACTTGAAATCAGTTTAAGTGAGCAGCCAATCATGTATGTAAATATTAGTGGCGACTACGATTTGCCACGTTTAAAAAAATATGCCGACGATCTTAAAGACAAACTAGAAGACCTTACCCAAATTAATCGGGTTGATATTGTAGGTGCACCAGAAAGAGAATTTCAAATTAATGTAGACAACTATCGCATGCAAAGTGCAGGTGTAACATTTGATGATATTTCCAATGCTGTTCAACGCGAAAATATTGATATCTCTGGCGGTTTATTGGAAGTAGGAAACATGAAGCGTAACCTACAATTAAAAGGGCAGTTAAAAACTGCTTTTGATATTGAGCGAATAATTGTTCGTAACCAAACCGGCGCTCCCATTTACTTAAAAGATATTGCGGTGATTAAAGACACCATGAAGCAAAAAGAAAGTTTTGCTCGATTGGATGGTAAAAATGTAGTGACCTTAAATATTATTAAAAGAAGTGGCGAGAACTTAATTGAAACGAGTGATGGTGTTCAAAGAATTGTAAATGAAATGAAAGCCAGTAGTTTTCCAAAAAACTTAAAGGCCGTAATTACAGGAGATATGAGTGTTAAAACCCGTTCTTCTTTTACTGATTTAGTCAATTCTATTGTGATAGGATTTGTATTGGTATTAATTATTTTGATGTTCTTTATGGGTGTAGTAAATGCTTTTTTTGTGGCACTCTCTGTACCATTAAGTATGTTCGTGGCATTTGTATTTTTACCAGGCGCCGACCTAATTGTTGGCGGTCATGTTACCTTAAACTTTATTGTATTATTTGCTTTACTCTTTGGGCTAGGAATTATTGTGGACGACGCCATTGTGGTAATTGAAAATACCCATAGAATATTTTTTGAAGGAAAAGGAAAAATTTCAGCAACCATTTCTGCACGTATGGCTGCAGGAGAAGTATTTATTCCTGTACTAGCTGGTACGTTAACCACACTAGCGCCTTTCTTTCCATTGCTTTTTTGGCCTGGTATTATTGGCAAGTTCATGGTTTACCTGCCTACCATGCTCATTTTTACACTAGCCGCTTCGCTAGTGGTAGCGTTTATTATGAACCCAGTTTTTGCCGTTGATTTTATGAATCACCCAGAAAACGAAACGGAAAAATCTTCTAAGAGTGACATCTTTAAAAAGAAGGGATTTTGGGCTGCGATTTTATTAGGGATTTTATTAGACTTAATTGGCGCGCCTTTTTGGGGCAACCTACTCTTGTTCTTTATGGCACTTGTAGTATTAAATAAATATGTACTTGATGATGCTATTCATAATTTCCAAAACAAAGTACTCCCTTGGATTATGAACCATTATGAATCTCTTTTACGTTGGGCATTACATGGTTGGAGACCTGTTTATTTATTGCTATCAACCATTGGTTTATTAATATTCTCTGTATTTCTTTTTGCAGTGAGTAAAGTACCTGTACAATTTTTTCCAAAAGGAGATCCTAACCAGATTTTTGTGTATGCAAAACTGGCTGTTGGAACCGATGTGGTGTATACCGATTCAATAACCAAAGTTTTAGAAGCTAGGGTAAATAAAGTATTGGGCACCGAAAATGGAAAAACAAATCCTATTGTAGAAAGTGTAATTACAAACGTTGCTGTAGGTGCAAGTGATCCAAGATCTGGCGATAGAAGTACCCGCAGTGAATTGGGTAGAATTCAAATTTCTTTTGTAGCATTCGAAGATAGACACGGCGTTGCAACAACACCTATTTTAGACAGTTTGCGCAAAGCCATGAAAGGAATTCCTGGAACAGAAATTAGTGTAGACCAAGAACAAAATGGTCCTCCAACAGAATCGCCTATTAATATTGAAGTGTCGAGTGAAGATTTTGACAAGCTCATTAAAACATCTACTGATTTTAAAAACTACTTAGATTCTATTCAGGTTCCTGGAGTAGAAGAATTAAAACTCAGTGTTGATTTAACCACACCAGAACTAACGCTTAAAGTAAATAGAGAGCGTGCCTTAATAGAAGGTGTTTCTTCTGGTCAAATTGGTTTGGCTTTAAGAACCGCTTTATTTGGAAAAGAAATTTCTAAAATTAAAGAAGGCAAAGACGAGTTTAAAATTCAATTACGCAACAATGAATTGCAGCGTAAAAATTTAACCGAATTGCTAAACATGAAAATTAGTTTCCGTGATTTTGCTAGCGGTGGTGCAATTAAAAATATTCCAATTAGTTCATTAATAAGTTTTGAACCAACAAGTACACTTGGAAGTGTGAAGCGTAAAAATCAAAAAAGATTAATTACCCTTCAGTCGAATGTATTAAATGGCTATACTGCAACAGCAGTGAACCTGGTTCTTGCAAAACATATTGCCAACTTTTTAAGAAAAACAGATAGCGTTACCATTAAACAAACTGGCGAAGGAGAGCAACAAGCAGAAACTGGTGCGTTCTTAGGAAAAGCATTGTTAATTGCGCTAATGCTCATTTTGTTTATCCTTGTTTTGCAGTTTAACTCTATTAGTAAACCAGTTATTATTTTAACTGAAATTATTTTCAGCTTGATTGGTGTGCTCTTAGGATTTGCAATAACTGGAATGGAATTATCGGTTGTAATGACCGGCATTGGTATTGTTGGTTTAGCAGGTATTGTAGTTAAGAACGGAATATTAGTCATTGAATTTACCGATGAACTTAGGTCGCGTGGAATGAAAACAAGAGACGCAGCTATTGAAGCCGGTAAAACAAGAATTATTCCTGTATTGTTAACAGCACTTGCAGCCATATTAGCTTTCATACCTATTGCTACAGGATTCAATATTAATTTCATTAGCTTGTTTACAGATTTAAATCCACATATTTTCTTTGGTGGAGACAATGCTGTTTTCTGGAAGCCATTGTCTTGGACCATTATTTTTGGATTGTCATTTGCCTTCTTTATGACCCTGATTATGGTACCAGCTATGTATATTATTTCAGAAAGATTAAGAAGACCAATGCGCAATACTTTTGGTGGCAAATGGATTAGTATGTTGGGTATCCCTCCACTAACTTTATTGTTTATGCCTTTGATGATCATTAGTGTTATCAAACAAAAAAATAAACGCAAGCAACGTGCTGCTAAACTAAAAGGTCAAAAAGTAAATGATGCTTTTATTGGTAGTTGGTTTTAATAATAACAGATGCAATTAAACGCAGAATTTAAAACACAAAGTAATTATCGCATACAAGAAAGCTATCATAAAATAGCTTCTTGTATGCAGTTGCTTAGTGAAGCTGAAATTTGGTTTTCGCCAAATGCGCAATTAAATAGTGTAGGAAATTTAGTACAGCATCTTTGTGGAAATATTACCCAGTACATTTTATCAACACTTGGCAAACAAGCCGATCATAGAAATAGAAACGCAGAGTTTGCCATTAGCGGAACAAAAACCAAACAAGTATTATTACAACAACTTCAAGAAGTGATTGACAAAAGCATTGCCATCATTGATGCTTTATCCAACGAAGCACTCAATGAACAATATCAAGTTCAAGTGTACCAACTATCTGGAATTGGCATTGTTTTGCATGTAACAGAACACCTCTCTTACCATACCGGCCAAATCGCACTGCTAACGAAACTCATTACACAAAAAGATTTGGGATTTTATGCAGGGTTAGACCTCAATAAAAAATAAGAATCCCTACTATTTTATTTTGGATAATTTTTGGGCAGCTAATTCTAAAGTGGATTCTTTTTTAGCAAAGC
>CAIKZP010000064.1 GCA_903831935.1 uncultured Bacteroidota bacterium
TGGATTGTTTTTAGCTACACATGGTGGACATAATGCAGAAAGTCATAACCACAATGATGTGGGTGATTTTATTGTATATGGCAACGACGAACCAATTATTATTGATGCAGGTAGAGGTAATTATACGGCCAGAACTTTTTCATCACACAGGTATGAATTATGGTTTACCCAATCTAATTACCACAACTTACCACTTGTTAATAATTACGGTCAGTCTGCTGGTAGAGCATTCGAAGCAACAAATGTACAGGCAGTTGTTAACGAAAAAGAAGCTAGCCTATCTAGCAATATTTCAGCGGCTTACCCAAAGGAAGCTGGTATAGAAAAATGGAATCGATTGGTTAAGTTAGATCGATTAAAAAATTCAATTAGCATTACAGATGATTATGCTATAAAAGAATTGCGCATTCCTATTCAACAAATTTTTATGACGGTTTGCCAAGTAGATATTAGTGAAGCAGGTAAAATAAAATTAACAACGCCATCTAATCAGCAATACGTAATTCATTATACCCCGGGCATTTGGTCGGTTGGAATTGAACAGCCTTCAACAGAAGGTGCAGAGTATAGTAGTTTTAAAACCAAATGGAATAACCTTCCTGTACAAAGAATCGTTTGTATTAAAAGAGGGTTAGCTACAAAGGGCAACCACCAATTTACTATTTCGGCCGATAAAAAATAAATCGATTTTATTAGCTACTAATTATCCAACGATACATCATCGTCATTTATATCTGTATCCGTTATGTCGGGTAATATTAATTTAGTGTCTATCTCATTCAAAGATTCTACACTTCTTAATTTACGCTGAATGGCTTTGGTGCGCATACCCATTACATCGTCTAATTGATCCATTCCGGTTTGAATGTTTTTTTGTGCTTTTTGCATGAGTCCTCCAAAACTTTCAAACTCTTTTTTAACCGCACCCAATACTTTCCATACCTCACTGCTACGTTGTTGAATAGCAAGGGTTCTAAAGCCCATATGGAGGCTATTTAGTATAGCGGCCAATGTGGTAGGGCCAGTTACTACAATCTTATAGGTGCGCTGTAATTCTTCTAATAAACTAGCTTTTCTTACTACTTCGGCATAGATCCCTTCAAAAGGCAAGAACATAATGCCAAAGTCGGTGGTATTTGGTGGGTCAATGTATTTTTCACTAATGTCTTTGGCCATTTTTTTAATGGTATTCTCCAGTGTTTTTTGGGCCTGTTCAATTTGAACTGTGTCGCCAATATCATAAGCAGTTTGTAATTGCTCATAAATATCTTTGGGAAATTTGGCGTCAATAGGCAGCCAAACTTGGTGGTTGTTTTCGTCTTTACCAGGCAACTTCACCGCAAACTCTACTAAATCACTACTACCTTGTTTTGTTTTTACGTTTGCTTCGTATTGATCAGGCGCTAAAATTTGTTCTAACAACATCGACAATTGCACCTCTCCAATTCCCCCGCGCATTTTTACATTGCTTAAAACCCTTTTTAGTCCGCCAACATCTTGCGCAAGGGTTTGCATTTCGCCCAAGCCTTTTTGTACTTCAATTAATTGCTTACCCACGGTTTCAAAACTTTGGCCCAATCTTTCACTTAATGTTTTTTCTAATTTCTCTTCTACGGTTGTGCGAATGAACTCTAACTTATTTTCTGTATTGCGCATTAATTCGCTCTGCTTAATTTCCATTTGAGCGAATTTCTCTTTTTGTAGGTCATTAAATGAATTGACATTTTTATCGAAGGTTTCTTGAAAACCTTTAAATGCATTAATGAGCGCATCACGCATAAGCGAATTATCTGCCTTGGCTTGTTCGTTGAGGTCTTTGAGTTTTTCCGCAACTTTATCAGTTATTTTATCGAGCTGCTCTACTGTTTTAAAGGTCAACTCTTTTTGCTCATTTTTTAACTCATTAAATTTATTGCGTTGCTCTAGGGTAAAGTCTTTTAGGCTGGTATTGAGTTCTGTTCGATTGTCTTTTGCTATACTAGCATTCTCTTCGCGATTGATTTTAAAGTCTTGTTTTAAGCCAGCATCCATAGCCATTAAAATCGCTTGAATTTCATTGAGCTTGTTAATTAAAACAGGATTTTCATTGCTGGTTTTATTCCTAAATAGAATAATTAAAACGATGGCTAAAATAAGTAGTGCAAGAATGGCAAGCAGAAAAATATTGTTCATAGTGAAGGTTATAACTAACCATAAAACTACACAAATTTTTCTGGGAACAAATTAAGAACCGATGCTGTTGTATGAGGGAAAATTTTAATTAAAAAATTGAAGGGCAAATACAATTACCAAATATAAGTCGCTACAGATCCGGCTTCTAAATAACTGGTAACCCATTTTCCATTGTATTTAATATTAAACATTTCTGGCGCGGTACCATCATTTTCTACAATCAATACTTTGTTTCCTGCAGGGGTTTTAAATGCTACATTATATAAGTTGCCAGTATTATTGCTAGCAATTCTTACAGATCCAAAAGGTACAAATTTAGATGCGTGGGCTACAATATAATATCCCACATTTTTGGTATAAGTATCGGCAGTATTAATTGTTATAGCACCCAAACAAGTGGTACAACCTCCTTGCGTGTGCGGACCAAAATAAGGATCATTTGCTAAATTCCATTCCAAAGCATTTTTACTCCAATTTCTGGTAGCACCAATAATTACATTTTTAATATGCCATTTTAAGTCGCCATCAAATGTGCCATTAGAAGCAGTGTATTGTTCTGTGAAATACAAATTTTTATCGGGGAATGAATTATGTACTGTAGATAAAACACTAATGTCTCCGGCGTATAAATGAAATGCAGACCCATCAACAAAAGGCTTTGCAGCATTGTCTGCTAAAATAGACATCGGGTAATCTGGTCTATCGCAATTGTGGTCGTAAATAACAATTTTTGTAGTAAGATTCGCAGATTGAAAACTAGGTCCTAAATTATTTTTTACAAAATTCGCTTGCTCTGCGGCAGTCATTACCATACAGGGATTATTGCCAGGATTTAAAGGTTCGTTTTGAGGTGTTACCGCATCAATGGCAATCCCCTGCGCTTTCATTTTTTGAATATACTTTACAAAATATTGCGCATAGGTTTGATAATATATGGGCTGTAAACTTCCTGCTTTTGAACTATTATTGTCTTTCATCCAAACAGGAGCAGACCAAGGCGAAGCCATAATTTTAATTGACGGATTAATGGCAATAATTTCTTTTAATAAGGGAATTAAGTTAATCGTGTCTTGGCTTAAATTAAAATTAGTTAAGGTTGGATCTGTTTGACCTACAAATAAATCATCGTAACTAAAAGGTGCTGGATCTAAATCAGAGGCGCCAATACTAATTCTCAAATAAGAAATACCAATTGCATTATTAGTAGCACCAAATAACTCTTGTAACAATGCTTGTTTTTTTGAAGCAGACAAAGATCTAATTACTTGTGCACTTCCACCTGTAAGTGAAAAGCCAAAGCCATCCATGGATTGAAATTTTTGGTTTTCATCTACTTCAATATTTGAATATACATTGGCCGTTGTACCAAAACCTAAAATCGTATTTTGTTTTTCTAATAATACCGATTTGTTTCCTTTGGTTAACCAAAAATCAACTTCGTTATTTATGATTGGTTGTGGTGTTGGTGCAGTTGTATCAACAGACTTAGGACCACAATTTATTTGAAAAAGTGCTATAAAAATTAGCAGTACTAGATTCATTCTTGTTGTTTTTTTTCGCATCTTTTTTCAAAAAATAACATAAAACCAATGCTTGTTTTATTCAAATACTTACTCGTTTACAACAAAAAAATGTTGCATTAAACATTGAAGCAGATATTCAAATAGAAATTTTAAATAGAGTATCCATTAAAATAAAACAGCGAATAGGGGGGTATTATCGCTGTTTTATTTTAACGGATACTTTACAGAACTAATTAAAGTGATTTCAATTTTAAGTACCAAGCATTTCCGGTTTCTGTACCCTGAGCTCTTAAGTACATATACGTTGGAGTAATAGCCATTATTTCATATTCTCTTTGCAAAGAGCCATATCCAATAAAGGTATTATTACCGCCTAGTAAAATACTAGTTTGGGTAGAAGGAGTAGACGCTGCTATGTTAGAGCTAGCTGGAATAAAGCTAAAACTGCTTGTTCCACCTGCATAACTATAACAAGCTTCTCCACCAGACGAAGGAATATTAGGAATGGAAGCTAATGAACCAGTTTTTGTAAACACACCATCGGGGCTTGTTACTTGCAATGTATAAGTATTGCTAGCCACTACTTTTGTAAATGTGAATGATGTTGTATAAAAACAATTACAACAACCTACTTTTTCATTTACTGATGCTGCCCACCACTCAGGGGAAACAGATGAACTACTCCAAGGACCTACACCAAAATGACCTGCAACACTTTTATCAACAACCCAAGTTTTAGAAGATCCACCTGTTAAGCTAGATACAATATTTGCAGCAACAGGAAAATAGAATGCCACTGTAATATCTTTGGTGATAGTAGAAGAAGTTCCACCCTTACCATAAGCAACAGCTGTAATTCTATAGGTGTTGATTCCTATGTTTGTGAATTTATTGGTAACAGATCCTGTTGGTAAATACACCAAATCAAGCGGAGTGTTTGCATCATAATCTACTTTATAAGACAAAGCATTTTTTGCAGTAATACTAATTTTTACATTCCCAGATCCATCTCCATTTGGCAATGCTGTAGTGGCTCCTACAATTTCAGTAGTGATAGCCAACTCTGTTGGTGCATTTAAATCGCCAAGAGAGAAAGTATTTTTTTTGCAACTATAGAATGCAATTAGCAATACTAATGCACCTAATACATATTTAATATTTTTTTTCATTTTGTTTCGGTTTAATTAGTTAGTCTAAAATTGTCTACATAAACAATTGCTCCTGCACCATCGAAAGAATCGTTAAAGCGCAAAACCAATTGAGTGAATTTTGTACCTGCAGGTATTCCTGAAATGCCACTGTAGTCAAATACCAATTCTTCCCAAGCACCAGAAGTAGTTAAAGGCATTTTTAAAACAGCAACCCCATTACTAGGTGTTCCGCCAACAGCCCACTCTAATTCTATGTTTAATTTTTGACCAATTTGAGCAGCAGATGGATTATATACTAATACCTTAATTTTTTTGCCTGTAGCAAAATCAATTGGCAAATCCATTGGGCTATAAGTACCACTCCAGCCTTGAAAACCTTTTACGAATTTACCAACACTTGCAGAAGTATTTAAACCTGTTGCACTAGGATTAGCAACTGTAGTAAATGCTTGATTGTCTCCGAAGGTTCCAAAGAAGTAACTAACAAAAGCATTGTCAAAAGTAATAGGGAATCCAAATGGATCTGTTACTTTAATGGCCGTTATTTTTTCAGACGTTGCAACACCACCACTTAATGCAACAACACGTACATTATAGTTTCCTGAAGTTGCATAATCGTGTGAAACTGTTGCACCAAGCGCCATTGGGGTACCTACTTCGTTTGCTACATCTCCATAATACACTAAAAATGAAGCAGCATAAGTTGCAGTTGCCGACACCTTTAAATTATGAGCTGTTTGACTTAAGTTAACCGACAAATTTGTTGGTGCTACATAAGTTACTTTCAACGGGTAAGAAGTAGTTAGTTCATGACCTGCTAAATCTTTTGAAACAATTGTAACGGTATAAGATCCTTCTGGATAGGAATGTGTAACATTTGCACCAGGCGCAACAACGGCAGAACCAGCAGCGCCAGTTCCGTGTCCGAAAGAAACGGTTGATGAAGAAATACCTTCACCTAATGGTGTGATTTTTACATTGCCAGAATTATCAGCACTGATATCAAAAATTTTAGTCAGATTAGAAGACGCTACATTCGTTAAAGAAGAAGTGTCTTGATTAATTCCATCTTTTTTTGAACAACTTACTGCAACAAATAGTAGCAATAAGAAGACGTAGTTTATATTTTTATTCTTCATTGTATTTCTTTTTATTAATTATAACTAGGATTTTGAACCAATTTAGTTCCTTGTAATTCTCTAATTGGAATAGGGAATATTTCGCTTTTTCCAGCAACAAATCCTCTGCTACCCAATTTAGAAACTGCATCACCCCATCTAACTAAATCAAAAAAGCGATGACCTTCACCAGCCAATTCTAATCTACGTTCTGCTTTAATTGCAGCCAAAGAAACTGGTACTGATGCCAATCCAACTCTTGCCCTAACTGCATCTAATAAAGCTTGTGCACGTGCGCCTGTTGCGCCCAATGCTTCTGCTTCTAATAAATAAGTATCTGCTAGTCTAATTACATAAGTGTCTTGCTTGTAGTTCAATTCTAATGAACCACCGCCAGTTCTAACATCTGCTGCAGTTGGTAAAAATTTCTTTAAAAAATATCCAGTGTTTTGATAGCCAGCAATATAATCTGCTTTACCAGCAGTTTGCAACGCTTTTAAATCAAATACAGTTGCACCAAATCTTGGATCTGCTTTAATGGCATCATAAAAGTCTTGTGTAAATACATTGAAGCTCCAACCAGAAGGTAAGTCTATTGCTGTAGAACCAGCTGGTCTATTATAACTTCTTGGTCCTACCATTACGTTAACGGTATTTCCTTCGTCTCTTCCACTTCCCCACCAGCCCCAGTCTGAATTACCAGCACTGCTATGGCCAACTTCAAAAATTGATTCTGAATTAAATTTATTTGCAACTACCCATAAGTCACTAAAATTGCTAAGCAATTTGTAACCATATTGGCTAGTTCCACCAGGCGTTCCATTAACAATTGCTAATTGCGCAGCGGCTAATGCCCCTTTGCCATCAAACATATACACTTTGCCTAATAAAGCTTGTGCAGCACCTTTAGTTAAACGGCCCGCTTCTGTAGCAGCAGGAACCGAAGAAGGCAATTCAGCAGCAGCTACTGCTTCTGTTAAATCCTTTTCAATTTGTGTGTACACTGCTGCTGGCGTTGCTTGTACGGCATCATACATATTTGTTGCCGTTAGTGGCACTAAAATCAATGGAATGTTTTTAAACATTCTAACTAGATTAAAATAATAGAATGCACGTAATGCTTTTGTTTCTGCAACAAACCTTGCTTTTAATGTAGCATCCATTACAGTAGTAGGTAATTTTGCTAACAAAGTATTTGCTCTAAAAATACCTTGGTAATAATCATTCCAGAAACTACCTGGCATAATCGTTGCGTTTAAAGTATAATTAGAGAAACCTTGAATACCAGCACCATCTGTAGCACCACCACCACCTGCAAAATGATCATCAGATCCTGCATTCATCATGGTAATCATGTTTTCAAATCCGCCAGAGTTTTTACGAACAACATCGTATACACCAACTAGTGCTCCATAAGCTTGGTCTTTGTCGGCATAATAGTTTTCAGAAAGGAACACACCCTTAGGGGCTACGTTTTCCCAATCTTTCTTGCAGGATAACAATGAGAACATCATTGTTGCTGCAATTAGTATATAATTAATTTGTATTTTTTTCATGACCTATATTTTTTATAAATTAAAATTGTATTTGAGCGCCAAAAATAAATGAACGTGCTTGTGGGTATATACCCTTGTCTATTCCAAAAACACCACCACCAATTTCAGGATCGTATCCTGTGTAGTTCGTTAAGGTTAATAGATTTTCTGCTGTTGCATAAAAACGAACTTTATTTGCTCCAATTTTACTACATATTTTATTTGGTAATGAATAGCCAATTTGAACTACTTTAATACGAGCATAATCGCCGCTCTCTAAATAGAATTCCGACATTTTACCAAAGTTTCCATTAGCATCATTACTAGTTAAGCGTGGGTAATCGGTAGAAGTGCCTTCGCCAGTCCAACGACCCATTGCTTTTGTTTGGTAGTTTGAATTACCAATATCTAAACGACGTAAGCCTTGGAAGATTTTGCTACCAGTTGCACCTTGCATAAAGGCCATCATATCAAATCCTTTGTACTCGATACTTAAGGTTAAACCAAAAGTATATTTAGGAATATTGCTTCCTAAAAACACTTTATCGTTGTCGTCAATTTTTCCATCGGCATTGGTATCAGCCCATTTGAAATCTCCAGGAAGCGCTGAAGGTTGTATTAATGCACCTGCTGCATTTTTATACGCATTTACTTCTGCTACGTTTTGGAAAATTCCCGTTTTTTGATACCCATAAAAAGAGTTGTAAGACTGTCCTACTTGTGTTCTTGTTACAGCACCCATTGATTGAAAAGATGCATCACCAGAAATGTAATTTGCATCAGAAGCTACATAAGTAACTTTGTTTTGCAAGTAGGCAATATTTCCATTGGCAGAGAAATTAACTTGGCCAATTTTTTTGCGATAACCCAATTCAAGTTCAACGCCTTTGTTCTCCATATCAGCAACGTTACCTAGTGGAGAGTTAGCAACTCCTACATAACCAGGGATAGTGATAGGACGAAGAATGCCAGAAGTTTTTTTGTTGTATATATCAAATGTTACATTTAATGTATGGAACAATTGTGCTTCAAATCCAAAGTTTGCTTGGGTAGTTTGTTCCCAATGTAAATCTGGATTATCTAAAGAAGACTGCGCATATCCTGTTGTGATATTTCCAGTATTTCCTAAGGTATAATTTGATCCACCTAATACAGTAGATAAGTAACCATATTCACCAATCGCATCATTACCCACTTTACCATATCCACCTCTTACTTTCAATTGGTTTACTACATCATTCGCTTTCCAGAAACTTTCTTTAGATGCTACCCAGCCCAAAGAGAATGAAGGGAAATAACCATAACGATAGTTTTTACCAAATCTTGAAGAACCATCTCTTCTAAAGATTCCAGTAAATAAATATTTTTCGTCGTAGTTATAGTTTACACGACCAAATAAAGAAGTGTTCTTATGGATATTTCCATAAGGATTTCCATCGGTTGAATAAACACTAGACACCCTGTTTGTTGCAGGAATATCAAATCCAAAAGAAGCGTCTCTATAATTATTAACAGGTAAATTGAAAATAGTTACACCAGCGCCACCGCCATTGTTTTCATCGTATGCTCCTTGACCAGCTAAAACAGTAAAATCGTTTTTACCAATTTTGTCGGTATAAGTAACAGTGTTTTCTAAATTCCAAGAAGTATGGTGACTATCCCATTTGCTATAACTATTTTGAAGAACGCTATTTGTAGCACTCAAATAATTTACAGGTGTAAATCCTTGTCCACCCCAGTATGCCAATTTAGCGCCAAATGTTGACCTGAATTTAATTTTGCTAGTAATTTCTGCATCCAAAAATGCATTACCAACAATATTATCAGACCAATCAAATGCACCTAATCTTGTTTGGATATACGCCAAAGGATTGGTCATTTCTTGTCCTACAATAGAAGAAATACCATAAGGATTTCCGTTAGCATCTCTCATAACAGGATTCACACTATAAGGTGCTGCACTTGCTGCCAAAGGATCTGTAACTACTAAAGGTGTGGTAGGATCTAAGTTAATAGCAGAACTTAATGGACCGCCAAATTCACTATTTGTGTTACCAAGGCCAACTGCTTTTTGGTGTGCATAGCCCAAGGTTTGACCAAATGTGAATACTTTAGAAATTTTATGCGTAGCATTTAAACGCACATTGTATTGAGAAAATCCTGAGATATCTGAAGCAACAATCCCTTTTTGGTCTTGAATTCCAAAAGATACATAGTAAGTAGATTTATCGCTACCACCACTCAAATTAATTTGGTGAGAATAACGATTGGCGTTGTTGTTAAAAATGGCTTTTTGCCAATCAGTACCAACGCCTAGTGCACCAAGATTAGAGAAAATAACGTTTCCGCCACCTGCAACAGACCTTTCATTTAATAAAGCGCCATATTGTGTGGCATTTAATAAGTCTAAGACTTTAGCAGGAGCAGATGAACCATAAAAGCCATCATAGCTTACGTTCATTTTTCCTAGTTTACCTTTTTTAGTAGTTACCAAAATAACCCCAGAAGCCGCACGCGTTCCGTAGATCGCTGCAGAAGAGGCGTCTTTTAATACTTCAATTGATTCTATATCTGATTGATTAAGGTATCCAATTCCGCCAGCATCAACTACTACTCCATCAACTACCCATAATGGGTTGTTTCCACCACCAAAAGTGGTTACCCCTCTAACACGAATGGTAGAAGCAGAACCTGGTTGGCCTGAGTTTGAAGCAATTGTAACACCTGAAACACGGCCTTGTAAAGCTTGTTCAATACGTCCTGTAGGAACTTTTTCTAGGTCTTTCGCTTTTACACTAGAGATGGCGCCAGTGATAACGCTTTTCTTTTGTGTACCATAACCCACTACCACTACTTCGTCTAATTTGGTTTCTTGAACCGTTAGAGAAATGGTTAATGCGCCACCAGTTAACGTAACTTCTTTTGTATCAAATCCTATAGAACTTACTTGGATTGATTTAACAGAAGCTGGAACTGAAAAACTAAATTCTCCTTTTTCATTTGTGCTTGTACCAATAGTGGTGTTTTTGGCAATCACAGTTGCTTTTACAACCGGACTTCCTTTTTCTCCTAGAACTCTACCAGTTACGGTTTTGTTCTGGGCCCACATGGATGTGGTAATTAATAATAGGAGGGATAGGAACACTCCTTTACAGACTTTTTTCATAAGCAGGTTTTAAATGATTTTTATTTAACTACAATCGACCCCAAATTTAACCTTACAAAACAGTTATATATTAAAATAAAACACATCTTGATTACATCAAAAACTTCTAACTAATTGATTATCAATAAAATTAAAATACATCAGCATTACATCAAATAATTATTTTAATTTCAAACTGCCATTTATTTCAATCCAATAAAAACGAACTAGTAGAACGCCAATTTTGCCATATTTTAAATAAACGATTGAGAAATACATCAAATTATTTCAATAAAAACGCCATGAAAAGATCATTTGGAGCCCTAATGCTACTGAGTTTTTTAATCAATGTAGGGGCGCAAAACACCATAGGTTTACCCCAAATAGACAATTTTTCGAACATTGAATTTCATGGGGGCCGACAAACCTGGGATATTAAACAAGATAAATTAGGCAAAATGTATTTTGCCAATAATGAGGGCTTAATAACCTATGATGGAACATATTGGCATACCTATCCTCAGCCAAATAAAAGTATTTTAAGATCTATTGCCATTACAGACAATAGAATATATGCAGGTGGCCAAGACGAAATAGGCTACTATGCACCAAATAATAACGGCACTCTTCAGTACTATTCCCTAAAAGAGCTAATACCTAGTAAGTATAAAAAGTTTACAGACGTATGGGAAATTGAAATTTTTAAGGAGTCGGTTTTTTTTAGAACCTGGGATATGATTTTTGAATATAAAAATCAAACTATTCAGGCCTATCCTCCAAGTGTAGGTTGGCAGCATATGAAGTTAGCTGGAGATAAATTGTTTGCACAAGACAAGCAAAAAGGATTGTTTCAATTTTTAAATGGCAGTTGGCAACCTGTTCAACCCGAATCGGTAATACTAAATTTTGAAATCACAGGAATTATTCCTTTAAATAAAGATAGTTTTTTGGTTAGTACTCTAGATAAAGGTCTATATATATTAAGCAATGGCATCTTTACCAAAAAGAAAACAGCGGCTGATGACATTTTAATTAAAAACCATATTTATATATTCAAAAAAATTAGTCCAAACGAATATGTAGCAGGTACTACTTCGGCAGGATGTTTGGTAATAAACGAAGCTGGTGAAATTGTGCAACAAATTTCTAGAGAAGATGGACTTCAAAATAAAAATGTTATCAGTGTTTTTTTAGACAAGGATAAGAATTTGTGGACAGGACTCGATAATGGGATTAGTTTTATTGGATATAATTCAGCAATAAAATTTATTAAGCCAGACAAACCCAATGAACTTAGCGGATATTCTGCAAGGGTATTTGACAATAAAATTTATATCGCAACTTCAGACGGTGCATATATGGCCCCTCTTACGAATAAAAATAATGACCTAAGTTTTTCTAGGTCAAGTTTTGAATTTGTAACTAATACTGGAGGGCAAACATGGCATTTAGATGAAGTTAATAAGCAACTCTTACTAGGTCATCACAACGGTAGTTTTTTAATTCAAAATAAAAATGCAAAACAAATAACCGACAACGAAGGAGTTTGGATATTTGTGCCAACCTCAAGTATTTATCCTGCAAATAAAATACTGGCAGGCACTTATGCAGGCCTAACAGTTTTTGATTTTTCTGAAAATAGTTTTACTAAAAATCAAGTGCTTTCAGGGCTGTATGAATCACTCCGTTTTTTAGCCATTGATAATAATAACGAAATATGGGCGTCGCATCCATACAGGGGTGTTTATAAGCTGCAATTGTTGGCAGATAAAAAATCATTTTCCACAAAATTATATTCAGAAAAAGATGGCCTTCCATCTACCCTTAGAAATTATATTTTTCGTATAAAAAACAGGGTAGTTGTTGCAACTGAAAAGGGCGTATATGAATTTGATGCTATATCAAACAAATTCGTTAAGTCTCCTTTATTATATAGTGTTTTCGGCAATACCATTCTTCAATACCTTAATGAAGATGCCGATGGAAATATTTGGTTTTGTAGCGAAAAGAAAATTGGGGTGGCACAATATTCAATTGAAAAAAAATCTTACGAAATTCACTACTTTCCTGAGCTCACCGGAAAAATACTGTCTGGATTTGAAAACATATTTCCCTTCAATAAAAACAATGTATTAATTGCGGCAAATGACGGAATTATTCACCTGAATTTTGAAAAATATCTTTCCAATAATTCAAAACTAAATGTTTTATTAACACAGGTAAAAGCATTTGGAAAAAAAGATAGTATCATTTTTGGCGGATTTTCTAATGAAGGAAATAACGCTGTTTTTGTTCAAAACAAATCGAATATACTAACACTTCCTATTAGCAATAATTCTTTGCATTTTGAATTTAGTTCGCCCTCGTTCGGAATGAAAAAAAACATTGAATATGCCTATCAGTTAGTAGGATACGAAAAGGATTGGTCGTCAAGATCTTTAAAAACAGAAAAAGACTACACAAATATTCCTTTTGGAACTTATACGTTTAAAGTAAAAGCTTTTGACAATCTTGGTAATGAATCAGAAGCCATTAGTTATACTATTATTATAAACCCTGCTTGGTATAACACCTATTGGGCTTATATCGCTTATGGCATAATCGTATTAATACTTTTTTACTTAGTAATTAATAGAGAGAAGAAAAAGTTATTTAAACAACGAATAGAATTTGAAGAAGAACAGAAAAGGCTTATTTATATTCATCAATTAGAAGTAGAAAAAAACGAAAAAGAAATTATAGAATTACAAAACGAAAAATTAATTAACGAAGTTATTTATAAAAATAAAGAACTGGCAAATGCTAGTATGCATTTGGTAGAAAGAAATGATGCGTTGATTAAAATTAAAAATGAATTAAATCAATTGCATAAAAAAGCAAGTGGTAGTCACGACTTACAAAAAGCAATTCAACTAGTTAATGATATAGAAAAAACCAACTCCGATTGGGAGAGTTTTTCTACTCATTTCGATGAAGTTGCTAATGATTTTCTTAAAAAATTAAAACAACAATTTCCTCAACTTACCAATGCCGACTTAAAAATTTGTGCTTATTTAAAACTGAATCTGTCGTCTAAAGAAATAGCACAATTAATGAACCTCGCTGTAAGAGGGGTTGAAATTAGCCGCTATCGATTAAGAAAAAAATTACAGTTAAAATCAGGGGAATCCTTGATTGAATTTTTACAACAAATAAATGAACGATAATTATTGTATATTTATTTACTTAAAAAACTTACTGCAAAATCAGTAAGTTTTTTTTTGCTTAAATTTATACAGTTCTATCATTGTTCATTTTGGGTCTTAAAAAACAAATAATGAAAAAATCATTCCTGCTATTTATTACACTACTTAAGCTTATTAGTGTTTCTGCACAAGAAACCTTCAATCCTTCTACCTGTTTATGGTACAATGCACCTGCAAAAAAATGGGATGAAGCATTGCCCATTGGAAACGGACGATTGGGTGCAATGGTTTTTGGAAAGTATGGAGAAGAAAGGATTCAGCTGAATGAAAGCAGTTATTGGTCTGGAGGCCCCTATAGTACTGTTGTAAAAGGAGGATACAAAGTATTGCCAGAAATTCAAAAATTGGTTTTCGATGGGGCTTATTTACAAGCCCATAATTTATTTGGAAGAAACACCATGGGCTATCCTGTTGAACAACAGAAATACCAAAGTTTAGCGAACCTTATTTTATTCTTTCCTAAGCAAGACTCTGTAAAAAATTACAAACGCTGGCTCGACTTAGAAAATGGCGTAAGCACTGTTAGTTATCAAGCAAATGGCGTTAATTATAAAAGAGAAGTATTTGCCTCTGCACCAGACCAAATAATTGTTATAAGAATAACCGCCGATAAAAAAGCAAGTCTTTCCTTAAAAGCAAACCTACGAGGTGTTAGAAACCAAACACATTCTAACTATGCCACTGATTATTTTAGAATGGATCCGCTCGGAACAAACGGTTTGGTTTTGGCAGGAAAGTCAGCAGATTATATGGGCGTAAAAGGACAGCTAAAATACCAGGCCCAATTAAAAGCAACATCAAGCGGCGGAAGCATTAGCACCAAAGGTGTTGATTTGTTAATTGAAAAAGCAGATACCATTACACTATATTTTTCTGCTGCTACTAATTTTATCAACTACAAAAACGTAACTGGAGATGCCAGTAAAAAAACAAAAGAATACTTAGATGCCATAAAAAACAAAACCTACGAATCTATTTATCAACGAACCGTAATAGATTATAAAAAATATTTCAACAGGGTTTCTTTAACACTAGGCAATAGCTCCAACTCATTCTTACCAACCGATAAAAGAATTGAAAAAATTCAGGTAAGTCCAGACCCGTCTATGGCAGCATTGAGTTATAATTTTGGACGATACTTAATGATTGCTTGTTCTAGAGAGAAAAGTCAACCTGCTAATTTACAAGGACTGTGGAATGATGATATGAATCCTTCTTGGGATGCAAAGTATACCACCAATATTAATACCGAAATGAATTACTGGCCTGTTGAATCTAGCAATCTTTCTGAGAGTGCCGAGCCTTTAATACAAATGGTTAAAGAATTACAAGACCAAGGCAGCCAAGTTGCAAAAGAACATTATGGCGCAAGGGGTTGGGTATTGCACCAAAATACAGATATATGGCGGGTTGCAGCCCCTATGGACGGACCAACTTGGGGCACATTTACTGTAGGTGGTGCTTGGCTATGCACGCATTTATGGGAACACTATCAATACACACAAAACAAAGCCTATCTAAAAGAAATTTATCCGGTAATTAAAGGATCTGTACAATTTTTCATGGATTTTTTAGTGCCACATCCCAACGGAAAATGGTTGGTAACAAACCCGTCTACTTCCCCAGAAAATTTTCCTGATGGCGGTGGTAACAAACCCTATTTTGATGAAGTAACTGCAGGCTTTAGAGAAGGCACCACCATTTGTGCAGGGTCTTCCATTGACATGCAAATTCTATATGATTTATTTGGATATTTTAATGAAGCCTCTGCTATTTTAGCTATCAACGATCCGTTTAATGCGCAAGTAAAAACGGCTCGAACAAAATTAGTGCCGCCACAAATTGGTAAAGATGGTTCCTTACAAGAATGGACAGAAGACTGGAAATCACTCGAAAAAAATCACCGACATTTTTCGCATTTATATGGATTGTATCCAGGAAAAATTTTAACCGAAAAAAAATCGCCAGAATTTATTGAGTCCTTTAAAAAAGTGTTGAACGAACGTGGAGATGGTGCCATGGGATTTTCTAGGGCTTGGAAAATGGCCTTATGGGCAAGGCTTACAGACGGAGAACGCGCCTATAAAATTTATCAAGGATATTTAAAAGACCAGTGCTGTAGTTCTTTGTTTGCCTTATGTGGTAAAGCTCCACAAGTAGACGGAAGTTTTGGCGTAACGGCAGCAATTACAGAAATGCTTATTCAGTCTCACCAAGGTTTTATTGAATTAATCCCTGCTTTGCCAAATAATTGGGAGAATGGAAACTTTAAAGGCGTATGCACGCGTGGTGCATTTGAAATTAATTTTTCTTGGAAAAATCGAATCATAAATAATTTACAAGTTATTTCAAAAGCCGGAATGGATTGTACCATAAAAATTGCCAATACTGCAAAAGTATACGCAAAGGGAAAGCCAGTTGCTTTTCAACAATTACCAAATGGATTGATTGTTTTTAAAACCAATAAAGGAGAATCTTACACCATAGAATAAATGACAAATAATTACCCATGAAAAAAACAATGCTATTGATTTTAAGTTGCTGTATTCAATACCTCTGTATTGCTCAAAGCAATTCACTTACCCTCGAAGACATCTATACCAAAAACAAGTATGCGGCCAAAGGCTTTGGCCCCTTGGTTTTCATGAAAGACAATAAAGGATATACTACTTTAGAATACAATGCATCCTTTAAATCAAATGAAATTATTTTGTATGATATTATTTCTGGCAGCAAAAAAGTCTTGGTGAGCGCCAAGCAATTAATTCCTAATGGTTTGGTAAATCCATTAAGTATTTACAACTACACTTGGTCGAACGATAATAAAAATTTATTGATTTATACCAATACAAAAAAAGTGTGGCGCCAAAATACCAAAGGCGATTATTGGGTGTTAAATTTAGCAAGCGGTATGCTCAGCCAAATAGGAAAAACTTTGCCAAGCGCAAGTTTAATGTTTGCAAAGTTTTCGCCAAACGGAAAAGAAATTGCTTATGTAAGTAACTTAAATATTTACAAAGAAAATCTTGCTACACATGCCATTACCCAAATTAGTTTTGACGGTGGTGGCGATATTATTAATGGCACTTTCGATTGGGTGTACGAAGAAGAATTAGACGATAGAGACGGATTTAGGTGGAGTTCAGATAGTAAAGAAATTGCCTATTGGCAATCAAATACAAAAGGCGTTGGCACTTTTTATTTAATTAATAATGTAGACTCCAATTACTCAAAGCCTATTCCATTGCCTTATCCAAAAGTAGGAACTGCAAACTCAGCAGTTAAATTAGGTGTGGTATCTGCCAACGGCGGAAAAACCAGGTGGTTAAATTTACCCGGCGATCCAAGAAATAATTATATCGCTAGAATGGACTATGTACCTGGTAAAAACGAATTAATTATTCAACAACTAAATAGACTACAAAATACCAATCGCGTTTGGATAGCCAATACCAACAGCTTGGCGTTAACCAATATTTATACCGATACAGACGAGGCTTTTTTAAATATTCATGACAATATTGTTTGGCTAGAAAATTCAAATGCATTTACCTGGACCAGCGAAAAAGACGGGTGGCTTCATTTGTATAAAATATCCAAAGATGGAAAAACGGTTAGCTTAATTACTAAAGGTAATTTTGATGTAGTGAATATCAACTATATCGATACCGCTAATGGATATGTTTATTATATAGCTTCGCCCGAAAATTATTTACAGCGCTATTTGTACAGAAGCAAACTAGACGGCACTGGCAATGCAGAAAGAGTAACGCCCGCTAATTTAGCAGGTCAAAATTCGTATCAATTATCGGGCGATGCAAAGTATGCAATTCATGTTTTTGAAAATGCACAAACACCTAAACGATATTCCTTAATTAGTTTGCCCGATCACCACGAAATAAAATTATTAGAAGACAATGCAACACTAAAAAATAATATTGCTGCACTTGGTTTGCGCCCTAAAGAATTTTTTAAAGTAGATATAGGCGAAGTGGTTTTTGATGCATGGGTTATTAAGCCAATTAATTTTGATTCGCAAAAAAAATATCCAACAATTTTTCATGTATATGGAGAGCCTGCAAGTTCTACTGTTCAAGACAATTGGGGAACAGGCGATAATTTGTGGCACCAATATTTAGCCAACCAAGGTTATATTATTATTAGCGTAGACAATAGAGGTACCAAGGTTCCTAGAGGAAGGGCTTGGAGAAAAAGCATCTATCGTCAAATAGGATTGCTCGCTGCAGACGACCAAGCAAAAGCAGCACAAAAAATTTGTAGCCTATTTCCATTTGTTGATGCAAGCCGTTTGGGTATTTGGGGATGGAGCGGTGGCGGACAAATGTCTTTACACTCCATCTTCAGACATGGAGATGTTTTTAAAACCGCTATAGCCGTTTCATTTGTATCTCAACAAACTTTGTACGATAATATTTACCAAGAAAGATACATGGGCTTGCCAACAGATAATGTTGAAGGATATAGAGAAGGCTCACCTGTTACCCATGCAAAAAAATTACAAGGAAATTTATTAATTATTCATGGCACTGCCGACGACAATGTGCACTATCAAAATTTTGAATTACTGGTTAATGAGTTGGTAAAAAACAACAAGCTTTTTAGTATGATGTCTTATCCTATGCGAGACCATGGCATTAGTCAAAGAGAAAACACCACACTTCACATGCGTAGAACCATGGAACAGTTTTGGAAAAAGAATTTATAATATAACACCAATAAACAATGCAGCATTACCCAAGTATATTTAATGATGTGATAGGCCCAGTAATGAGAGGGCCCTCGAGTTCTCATTGCGCGGCTTCTTTAAGAATTGCGCGTATATGTAGAGATTTATTAAATGGAAATATCAAAACTATTTTAATTGAATTTGACCCGAATGGTTCATTGGCAACCACACATAAAAGTCAGGGTTCAGATATGGGTCTTTTTGGTGGATTTTTAGGCTGGGAAGCTTACGACGAAAGATTGCCAAGGTCTGAAAAATTTTTGTTGGATGCAGGAATTAATTATTCCATAAACATTGTAGCACTCACCGAAAAACATCCGAATACTTATCAAATAACACTTAGTAACGAGCAAGAAACAAGGCAACTAACCGCTATATCAACTGGTGGTGGAATGATTGAGGTAATAAATATTGATGGAAATAAAGTGTCAATGGCTGGCGATTATTTTGAAACACTAATTTATTGTACAGCGCCCAATGAAATTATTAGTTATTTAAAAGCAAGTATTGATTTCGATGAAATAGTATTTCATTCAGGAAAAATTTCTTTTATTGAAATTAAATCGCAAGAAAAAATTGATGCTGCCATTTGTAATAAGATTCAATCCATGCAATCTGTTACATCCGTTAAATATATTCAACCCGTACTTCCTATAAAATCAAGAAAGAATTTAGCCGTTCCATTTATTAGTTGCAACGAAATGCTATCCTACAACAAAAATAAAAACAAAGCATTGTGGGAATTAGCCGTTGACTACGAGAGCGCAAGAGGCAATATCAGCGCCAATGAAGTGCTAGAAAAAATGAATGGAATTGTTGCCATCATGGGTAGCGCCATTCAAACGGGTATTCAGGGAACTAGTTACAACGATAGAATTTTAGGAAGTCAATCACCGAAGTTTAAAGAAAAATTAGAATCCCAAGCATTAATTGGTGGCAATGCATTAAACACTACTATTATGTATGTATCTGCCATCATGGAAGTGAAAAGTTCCATGGGCGTTATTGTGGCTGCCCCTACAGCAGGATCTTGTGGAGCATTACCTGGTGCAATATTTGGAATGGCACATGCGCAGCAACTAAACAATGAATGCATTACTAAAGCAATGTTATCGGCAGGTTTAATAGGCGTATTTATTGCAGCGCACGCCACTTTTGCAGCTGAAGTAGGAGGCTGTATGGCCGAAACTGGCTCTGGTGGCGGAATGGCGGCCGCAGCACTTGTAGAAATGAATGGCGGTACTTTAAACCAATCCATTGCAGCAGCATCTATAGCACTACAAAACTCTTTGGGTATTATTTGTGACCCAATAGGTAACCGAGTAGAAGCTCCTTGCTTGGGTAGAAATGTAATGGCCGCAACCAATGCCATTTCTTGTGCAAATATGGCTTTGTCTAATTACCAACACCTTATTCCATTAGACGAAGTAATTGAAACAATGAAAGCAGTTGGCGATCAAATCCACCATACATTAAGATGCACCAATTTAGGAGGCTTATCCATTACACAAACTGCCAAAAAAATCGAGGCGCAACTCGAAGAAAATCCAACAGGATTTTTTAAAAGTTGTTAGATTATTTTTTTACATCTACAAATTTTGTAGTTTAGAGATACTAAAAAAAATTGCACATGTCATCTAACGAAAATTCACGCAGATCCTTTTTAAAAAACACGGCATTGCTGTCGGCCGCATCTGCCATTCCAGGCATATGGAACCATGCACAGAGTCAATCAAATGATGAAATTCCATATTTCAAAGCAAGCGAAAAAGTAAACCTTGCTTGTTGTGGAATAGGTAACCAAGGCGGTTCAGACGTAATGTCTTTCTACAAAACTGGTCTTGCCAATTTTGTGGCTTTTTGTGATGTAGATATGGGTGCTCCGCATACCCTTGAAGTACTAAAGAAATTTCCAGACGTACCTCGTTTTCAAGATTTTAGAACGATGTTCGATAAAATGGGCAGCCAAATAGAAGCAGTTTCTGTGGGTGTTCCCGACTTTTCGCATTTTCCAATTACCATGTTAGCGCTAAGCTTGGGTAAACATGTTTATGTTGAAAAACCAATGGCCAGAACCTTTAATGAAGTAGAATTAATGATGGCGGCGGCTAAAAAACACCCAAAATTAGTTACTCAAATGGGTAACCAAGGGCATTCAGAAGCCAACTATTTTCAGTTTAAGGCTTGGGTAGATGCTGGTATCATTAAAGATGTTACAGCTATCACCGCACACATGAACTCTGCACGTCGTTGGCATGGATGGGATACTTCTATTAAAAAATTCCCTGCAGCAGAACCAATTCCTGGCACATTAGACTGGGATATCTGGCAAGGTGTTACCCAACCACATGAATACAATAAAGATTTTGTGAACGGACAATGGCGTAGTTGGTTCGATTATGGAATGGGTGCTTTGGGCGATTGGGGTGCACACTTAATTGATACGGCACACCAGTTTTTAAACCTTGGGCTTCCTACAGAAGTTAATTTGGTTAAATCTGAAGGACACAATTCGTTCTTCTATCCACAGTCATCTACTATTTTGTTCCGATTCCCAGAGCGCAATCATATGCCTCCTGTTGATATTACTTGGTATGATGGTGTAAACAATGTGCCGCCACTTCCCGCAGGATTCACAGACACAGAACTCGATCCAAATATTCCTGCACCAAGCAATGGAAAAATTAAAACCGGAAAACTCAATCCTGGTAAAATTATTTACAGTAAAGAGTTAACTTTTAAAGGTGGATCACATGGTAGTACTTTATCTATCATTCCTGCAGAAAAAGCAAAAGAAATGGCTTCTAGAATGCCTGAAGTTCCAGTTAGTCCTTCTAACCACTATGCTAACTTTTTAAAGTCATGTAAAGGCGAAGAAAAAACACGTTCTCCATTTGATATTGCAGGTCCATTAAGTCAAGTATTTTGTTTGGGTGTATTGGCACAAAAATTAAACACCAAACTTTTATTTGATAGAAAAACCAAACAAATTACTAATAACAAATTAGCGAATGAACTTTTGGTAGGACTACCAGCACGTAAGGGTTGGGAGCAATATTATAAAATGTAAA
>CAIKZP010000065.1 GCA_903831935.1 uncultured Bacteroidota bacterium
ATTAGAACTAGGTAATACTATTGAAAACTCACAAGAGAATAATATTAATACCCAATTTAATTTTGCTAATTTATATTCAAAATCTAAACTACTTAGGTCATTAGACAATGTTTCTATGCAAAGAAATAATGCCAAAGTAGCAGCACCTAATAACGTGTTGGGTTTTGTAATACCTAGTAAAGAAGATGCACTGAAAAACTTAACAGGAAAGTTGCGCGTAGCTGCTTTACAAAAATGGCGTCAACAAAAAAGAGACCAACGGATTGCCTTACGTTTGGCCAAAGCCAATCAGCCAGTGGATTTAAATGGATGGGAAAAATCACTTGGTAAATTATTAACAATGGTGCGTACTATTCAAATTAATTATAGTGCCCATTATAGAAGTAGGGTGCCAGGTTTTATGGATAGTACACAAGCCATTGGTCAAAACTGGAATAGCATGCAACCGGGTTTAGATTATGTGTTAGGAAAACAACCCGATACTAGTTGGTTAAATAAAAAAGCAACCCAAGGTTTGTTGTCGCGCGATAGCACATTCAATTATTTATATCGTCAAAATTACGAACAGCGTTTTGCAATAACAGCACAATTAGAACCCATTAGAGAATGGATGATTGATGTGAATTTAGAAAAATCATTTACCAAAGAATATTCAGAATTATTTAAAGATACTTTAGGTTTTGGCAGGGCAGAACACTTGAATCCATTGGCTTCTGGAGGATTCAGCGTTTCTTATATTGCTTTTAATACTTTGTTTGGCAAACAGAATCCAAATGAGGTTTCTAATACTTTTAAAACATTTGAAGCAAATCGGTTAATTATTTCTAATAGGGTTGCAACTGATAATCCTTATTGGCAGTCTTTAGCACCAGGTCAAAAATATTCTGCGGATGGTTTTGCAAAAGGGTATGGTCGTTATTCGCAAGACGTATTAGTGCCTGCATTCATTGCTGCATATACAGGATTGGATCCAACAAAAGTGGGTTTAATTAAACAGACCAATGCTAATGTTTCGGCTAATCCATTCAGTGGTATTTTGCCAAGACCCAATTGGCGTATGACTTACACAGGGTTAACAAAAATTCCATCACTTGCAAATATATTTAGTGGCATAACCATTACCCATGGATACAATGGAACATTAAGTATGAATAGTTATACGAGTGCATTGCTGTATCGTGATCCTTTCCGTTTGGGTGCTCCTTCTTTTATAGATACAGTTAGTGGCAATTATATACCATACTTTTTGGTGCCAAATATTACCATGCAAGAGCAATTTGTGCCATTGATTGGTGTAGACGTAACAACTAATAATAAACTCAATATTAAGTTCGAGTATAAAAAATCTCGAACACTGAGCATGAGTTTAATTGACTATCAATTAAGTGAAACCAGAAGTACCGAATGGACTTTTGGCGGAAGCTGGCGCAAACGAGGCGTTAACTTGCCATTTAAATTACCAGGCATGAAGGGTAAGAAATTAACTAATGACCTGAATTTAAAATTAGACCTATCTGTTAGAGATGTTGCTATGAGCAATAGCAGACTAGACCAAAGCAATGCATATGGCACAGGTGGTCAAAAAGAAGTAGTGATTCAACCTGCAGTTGATTATGTAATTAATAATCGGATTAACGTTAAATTCTTCTTCGACCAACGCAAAGTAATTCCTTACATTTCTACTTCTGCTCCAATTACAAATACTAGAGCGGGTGTAAATGTTCGAATTTCTTTAGCACAATAATTATTTAGTTATTGCGAAAAGTCCATTTGATCATTTCTTTCCAAGTTGCTTTTTTGCCATACATTAAAATACCTATTCGATAAATTTTTGCAGCAACCCAGGTAGTGCCTAAAAAGCCCAAGATTAAAAATACCATACTCAATACCAATTGCAAATAACTAACGCCTTCAGGCACACCGTGTGCAACTCTGGCCATCATTACAATAGGTGAGGTTAATGGAAATAAACTTCCAAAAATTGCTAGTGAACTATTGGGGTCGTTTACAGCCTTCATCATAATAACCATTCCAAAAACAATGGGCATAGTAATAGGCAATAATAAACTCTGTGCGTCTTGCGGGTCTTCGTTTACAGCGCTTCCAACGGCTGCAAAAAGAGAAGAGTATAATAAGTATCCGCCAATAAAATAAAAGATAAAACAGCCAATAATTAAAGGGAAATTGATGGTGTTTAATCCTTCCATTAAACCAGTTAAAGCGCCACTATTTTTCATAGCTTGTGCAGCTTGCATACCTGCAGGTTGTATTGGCTGACCTTGCATATGGCCTACTAAATCTGGAAATAGCATGGCAATGCCAAACTGAACGCCAAACACCAATACAATCCATATAATAAACTGTACCAATCCTACTGTACCAATGCCGGTGATTTTACCCATCATTAGTTGAAAAGGTTTTACGCTACTAATAATTACTTCTGCAATTCGATTTACTTTTTCTTCCATTACCCCACGCATTACCATCGTGCCATAAATAAATAGAATAATATAAATCATAAAACCAGAAATCATACCAACAGCATAACTAACGCCCACTTTGGTTTCATTTTCTGTTTTGCCATTGGCGCTTGTAAAATTGATGGTTTCTTTTTCTTGTTGTAGGCTATCTAATTGTGATTTTGAAATATTTAATCCCATCAATCTTTTTTCTTCAAGCGCTTTGTTAATACGCGTTTGAATTTTGTCTCTGGTCATAATGCCCATTGCCTTGTTTGAACGAAATTGCAATGTGTCTTTGCCTTCTATTACATAAGTTGCTGGCACAAACAAATAGGCGTCGTATTTATCTGTTGCTAAATCTTTTTGTAATTCTGTTAGGGGTGTATGTACAAATTCAAAAACAATTTCATTGTCTTTGTTAAATAATTTCCCATTAAAAATATTGGCATTATCGGCAACCGCAATTTTATAATTATCCGTTGTTTTTACAGAAAAATAAATGATCATTCCGTAGAAAACGAATATGATTAATGGAAGGCCTATGGTAGTTAATAAGAATGTCTTTTTTTGAACCCTAGACAGGAATTCTCTTTTTGCAATTAATAATATCTTATTCATAAATTTGCATTAAAATTAGTTAGGCGTTAATTGTTTGAAAGGCCCTGGTAGTAGACTTTGTGTCTTCTACAAGGTGAATGAAAATTTCATTGAGCGATGGTAGTATTTCGTTGAATGATTCGATGTTTATATTTTGCTGTAAGAAAAATGCTAACACATCATTACTTCTTGATCCTTCGTTGATTTTTACTGTTAATTGTTTCTCTTTTTGTTCTACTAATTCAAATGAACTACTAACTAAATTTTGAGGTATTTCTGCTAGTTGAATACGAAACTTATTTTCTTTGAATTGTTGTTTCACATTGGCAACTGTTCCGTCTAATATTTTTTGTCCTAAATTGATTAGTACAATATGATCACAAATTTCTTCTACTTGCTCCATTCTATGGGTACTAAAAATAACCGTGCAACCTCTTTGAGCCAAGCCATGAATTTCGTCTTTAATTAAATTGGCATTTACAGGATCTAATCCGCTAAATGGTTCGTCTAAAATAATTAGTTTGGGTTCGTGCAAAACAGTAATTACAAATTGTAGTTTTTGGCTCATGCCTTTACTGAGGTCTTCTACTTTTTTATTCCACCAAGATTCCATTTCAAGTCTTTTAAACCAAAATTTTATCTTTTCCATTGCTTCTGATTTGCTCAGCCCTTTTAACTGTGCTAAATACAAAGCTTGTTCACCAATTTTCATTTTTTTATACAAGCCACGTTCTTCGGGCATGTAGCCTATTTTCAAAATATCATTGAGCGGATCAAATACTTTTCCGTCTAAATTAATAATGCCACTATCAGGATAAAAAATACCTGTAATCATTCGTAGTAGCGTTGTTTTGCCCGCACCATTCGGCCCAAGCAATCCAAATATGCTGCCTTTTTCAATTGAAAAACTAATATCATCTACTGCTTTTTGAGTAGCATAATATTTTTTTAAATGTTGTAGTTCTAAGATTTTCTCCATAACAAAAAGGTTGTAAACAAAAATACATAAAGAAATTTGCAATTGTATTTATATAGGATGGATTGCCTGTTTCTACTGACAATAGGTATATTAATTCTCTCGAATTTAATTAAAACCCTAAATTTGACGGTTACCCAACCCCCGTTTATATGCCTTATTCTTCTAAGAGATTGTTATTTGTAGTGCTATTAAGTTCCGTTTTATTACTTAGTAGTTGGGGCTTTTTGGTACACAGAACGGTTAACCAATTAGCTATTTACGAGCTTCCTATAGCTATGAAACCTTTCTTTTATAACAATCGCGAATACTTGGTGTATAATGCCCCAAGACCAGATATTAGAAGAAGTAAAGATCATTCAGAAGCAGAAAAGCATTTTATTAATTTAGAAAATTTTGAACACAATGGCGTGCATGACATGCCCTTAGACTGGAACAATGCGGTTAAAAAATATTCAAAAGACAGCTTGCTAAAAAATGGATATGTTCCTTATTATGTAGTATTCATGAAAGGAAAGTTAACCGATGCTTTTAAAAGCCAAAACAAGGATAGTATTTTGTTTTATGCTGCTGATATTGGCCACTATATTGCTGATGCCAATGTTCCTTTACACGCAACCAATAATTACGATGGTCAATTAACCAATCAAAAAGGCTTGCATAGTTTGTGGGAGTCTATGATTCCTGAAATTGAAATTGCCAACTACACGCTTTATTCTAATCATACTGCAAAGTATTTATCTAATCCAGAAAAAACTATTTGGAATGCGGTAAGAAGCGCTGCAGCACTAGTTCCTGAGGTTTTTGCAACAGAGAAAAGAGTTAGCGTACAATTTAGCGAAGCACAAAAATTTAGAACACAAATTAGAAGAGGAAAAGAATATAAATCATACACTAGTGAATTTGCAAAAGCATATTCAGCGGCTTTAAAAAATACAATCAATAACCAATTATTGCAAAGTGCAGATATGATTGCAGACTTTTATTATACAGCTTGGGTAGACGCGGGAAAGCCAAACTTGCAAACACTCAATCAAGCCTGGACTAGTAAAGAAAAATTAGATTTAAAAGAATCGCAAAAAAATTATAAAAGCAATCAACTAATTCAACAAAAAATGTTGTTGTCTAAAATTGCCGAAGTGAAAGAAGAAAACTAATGGCTAACTAAGGCTGTTTGTTTGGCTACTCTTTCTCCATCCATGGCTGCACTTACAATTCCTCCTGCATAACCAGCACCTTCGCCACATGGGTAAAGGTTTTTAATTTGTGGATGGGCCAAACTAATAGGGTCTCTTGGAATGCGAACCGGAGAGGAAGTTCTACTTTCTGTAGCTACTACCACCGCATCATTGGTTAAATAGCCATGCATTTTTTTGCCAAATAATTTAAATCCTTCTTGCAAACGATTGTTTATAAAAGCAGGTAAAATACTAGAAAGATTGGTTGATAGAATGCCCGGCAGGTAACTGTTTGCGGGTAAATCAGCCGATAATTTATTTTGTACAAAATCTGCCATTCTTTGTGCAGGAGCCACCAAATTTCCTCCGCCAGCAATAAAACTTGCTTGTTCTATTGCTGCTTGAAATTGCATGAGAAGCAATGGATTTTGTTCGGTATTTGTATTTGAAGTTTGCCCTGTTATTTTTTGTTGCTGTTTAAAATAATTGGCGGCATCTGCCATATCTACTTGCACTACCATGCCACTATTTGCATAAGGATTATTACGTTTACTAGGGCTCCATCCATTCACAACAATCTCTCCATGGTTAGTTGCTGCTGGTGCTATAATACCACCAGGGCACATACAAAAACTAAACACACCTCTGTCATTTACTTGTTCTACTAATCCATAACTAGCAGGTGGTAATTGTGCATCACGCACCGAGCAATGGTACTGAATACTATCAATTAATGATTGCGGATGTTCTATACGAACCCCTAGGGCAAAGGGTTTTGGCTCAATCAATATTTTTTTCTGGTGTAATAACTCAAATACATCGCGCGCAGAATGACCAGTTGCAAGTATTACCGCATCAGCCGTAAAACGATTGCCATCAGCAGTTTCTACTGCTTTAATAGTATCGTTTTCAATAATAAAATTGCTGAGTTTTTTTTCAAATAAAAATTCGCCTCCACATGCTAGAATTTGTTCTCGTATAGCAGTAATAATTAAAGGCAATTTATTGGTGCCAATATGTGGATGCGCTTCGTATAATATTTTTTCTTCTGCGCCAAATTGATAAAGGATATTAAGTATTCGATTGATATCGCCCCGTTTTGAGCTGCGTGTATACAGCTTTCCATCGCTATAAGTTCCTGCGCCGCCTTCTCCAAAACAGTAATTACTTTCGGGGTTTACAATGCCTTCTTTGTTAAGTGCAGCAAGGTCTCTACGACGAGCTCGTACATCTTTACCGCGTTCTAAAATAATGGGTTGAATACCTAGTTCAATTAATTGCAAAGCGGCAAATAGTCCAGCAGGTCCAGCACCAATAATTAGCACTTTTTTTGCTGCATTTTGCACTTGACCAAAATGAATTTTTTGAACAGGTCTTTGTGTGAAAGGCTCGTTTATAAAAGCTTGTAGGGTAATATTAATCCAAACCTGTTTACTATTTCTAGCATCAATGGATTGTTTGGCACGATAAAAGCCCAAAATGCTTTCTACAGGCTGAGCAAGGGATTGCGCTAAATAAGTTAATATAACAGAATCGTCTGCTGCCTCAGAAGGCTTTAGCTTGAGGGTAATTTCTTTTTGCATGCTTGTTAGGTATTTATCCTAAAAAAAGGCTAGTAATTAGTTCGAATTAAAAAGGTAAATCGTCGGATGCATCCATTGCTGGCGGCATGTCGTTATAATTAACTTGATCGCTAGAAGGTGCGTCCTGAGAGATTTTCACGGTTTCCATTCTCCAAGCATCTAAATTGGTAATATAGTTCTCTTTGCCATCTTTCATCCACTTTGTTCCTTTAATATTGAACTGAACTTTCACTTCATCGCCAATATTAAAACGGTCAACCATGGCTGTTTTATCTTGAACACACTGAAACTTGGCGTAGTTGGTAATGGTTCGACCATTGATATCTTCTGTTTTTTCAATGACAAATTCACGCGTTTTAAAAGTTTCTGTTCTTTGAACGATATCAAATCGGGCAATTAATTTTCCTGTTATTTCGTACGACATAGTTGTGGTTTTAAAAAGACAAAACTACTACTTAAATAGACTAAAAATTTACAAATTCGTAAATCTAAACTTCTTACCTTCCAATAAATAACGGGGTTCATGATTTTTTATATACGCAGCTGTTTTATAATTGCCTTTATCTTTCTATTGTCTTGTAAGCCTTTGCCGCAAACTGCTGTAGTTGAGTACAAAGATTATCAAATTAGCAAAGAAGCGCCAGTTGATTCTGCTTTTATTCGTTTTCTAGCACCTTATGGTTCTGTAATGAAAGCTTCAATGGGTAAAGTAATTGGGTTTTCAACCGAAGGACTTTCTAAAAAACAGCCCGAGTCAAGCATTGGCAATTTTATGGCTGATGCAATGATACAACAGGCCGAAAAGCATTTCAATCAAAAAGTTGATGCTGCTTTTGTAAATTATGGTGGCGTTAGATCTTATATTCCAAAAGGGAAATTAACGGTAGGTATGATTTTTGAATTAATGCCTTTCGATAATTTAATTGTCCTACAAAAATTAACTGGTAAGGTTTTAATGCAATTATTAGATAAAATTGCTGCAGACGGCGGATGGCCTGTATCTGGCATTACGATGGAAATTAAAGACAAAAAAGCAACGCATATAATGGTTAATGGGCAAGCTTTTAACAGTTCAGCTACCTATATAATAGCTAATTCCGATTATGTGGCAAATGGCGGAAGTGATTGTTCGATGTTAAAAGGAATTGCACAAATGAATAAAGGAATTTTATTAAGGGATGCACTAATTGATTATGCAAGTTGGTTAACAGCCAATGGTAAATCAGTTGATGCAAAAATTGAAAACAGAACTACTAATGTCAATTAATAGAAGAAAGTTTATAAAACACACTGCTGTTGCGGGTTCTGCATTATTGGCTTCAACGCTTATAAATGATGAAGCACATGCCGAAGCTGCAAACAATAAGCTAACCATTTTGCATACAAACGATGTGCATAGCAGGTTAGAGCCTTTTCCAATGGATGGTAGCAGAAACCAAGGAATGGGCGGTGTTGCGGCAAGAGCAGCCTTAATTGAGTCAATTAGAAAGGATACAGAACATGTTTTATTGTTAGATGCTGGCGATATTTTTCAAGGCACTCCGTATTTTAATATGTACAAAGGCGAACCAGAAATGAAAGCCATGACCATGATGGGTTATGATGCTGCCACAATGGGTAACCACGATTTTGATGGAGGGATTGAAAATTTTGCCACGCAATTACAACATGCAAACTTTCCTATTCTTATTTGCAATTACGATTTTACCAATACGCCCTTAGAAAACAAAACAGTACCTTATAAAATATTTCAAAAAGGAAAAAATAAAATAGGTGTACTAGGATTGGGCATAGAATTGCAAGGGTTGGTACCCGAAAATTTATACGGAAAAACGGTCTATCAAGACCCAATTGTAGCGGCCAATAAAACGGCTGCCATTTTAAAAAAACAGGGTTGCGATTTAATAATTTGTTTG
>CAIKZP010000066.1 GCA_903831935.1 uncultured Bacteroidota bacterium
ACGATAGTGATCAACCCAGATGGAAGCTATGTGTTTACACCAGCCCCAGGCTTTAGTGGCCCAGTGGATGTTACGTATACCGCATGTACAAGTGGCACACCGCCAGTATGTGCAACAGCAACCTTACACATATTAGTAAACCCTGCACCGATTGTTACGCCAGACTTTAATGAAACAAACATTAATGTACCGGTGAGTGGTAATGCATCAACGAATGATAAAGTACCAGCGGGAAGTACTTATGGCACACCGATCCCAGCGAGCACAAATCCAGCTGGAGGAAGTATTACCATGAAACCAGATGGCACTTATACGTTCACAAGTACAACACCAGGAACATATACATATTATGTACCAGTATGTGCAGCGGGTCAAACAACTGCATGTCCTGTAGTACCGTTAGTAATAACAGTGAAGGATCCATTAAGCAATACGAATCCACCAATAGCAAATCCTGATGTGGTAATTGCAATGCCAGGATCAACCACTACCACTAATGTTTTAGCGAATGATAAAGCATCTAACATAGGCGGAAGTTTAGTTCCATCAACAGTAGCAATTAGCGTTGCACCAACGCGTGGTACAGCAACGGTAAATGCCGATGGAACAATCAACTATACACCAGCACCGGGCTTTGTGGGTACAGATAGTTTAACGTATAGGGTATGTGATAATAGTACGCCTTCATTGTGTACTACTGCAAAAGTGTACTTTACCGTACCAGCAGCAACTGCAAAACCAATCACTATTGCATCGGATGATTATGGTGCAACTACTACAGGCACAGCAATAGCAGGAAGTTTATTAACGAATGACCGCAACAGTACAAGTTCGCCGTTAAATGTAACAGGCAATGGTACAATACCAGCAACAACCGGAACAATTGTTATTAAGAGTGATGGTACGTATACGTTTACACCTGCACCTGGCTTTACAGGAGCAATAGACATTCCGTATACGGTTTGTACTAACACATTACCTCCTGCATGTGCGCAAGCTACTTTACACATATTGGTGAGTGCAGCAGCACCAGCAGCACCTACACCAATTGGTGGAACCTATATAGCATTAGCACCGGGTAACCCTGCAAATATTGCTGGTTCAGTAACCAATTTACCAGCGGGCACAAAGGCGCAATACTGCGATGTGAATGGATTAAGTTGTAGCACAATTGCGCCAGCATTACCAACTAAACCTGGTATTTATGTATGGTGTGTGAAAAGCTTAGACACGCTTACAGGTTTAACAAGTACGCCATGTAAGTACGATACGATTCGCATTTTACCTCCAGCACCAATACCAGCCAATGGAACCTATATTGTTGGCGGTAGCAAAAACCCATCGAATATTGGTGGTTTAGTAAGCGGTATTATTGCGGGAAGCAAACCACAATGGTGCGATGTAAATGGATTGAATTGTAGCATGGTTGCTCCAGCCTTACCAACAGTACCGGGTGTGTATGTATGGTGTGTGAAAGCGGTAGATACTTTGAGTGGATTAACTAGTACGCCATGTAAGTACGATACAGTAACAATTGTACCTGTAGCAGCAGCAATGGCCATTACCAAAGTAGCAACTAAACCAGTATTAAATAGTGATGGAACGTTTACGCTAGAGTATAGCATTGCGGCATCTAATTTAAGAGGGGAAACTTTGGATAGTGTACAAGTAGCAGATAATCTACGCAATGTATTCTTTAGTCCTATGACCTATAATGTGTTGAGTTTGAAAGTGGGCAGTAAGTTCACTAGCAATTCACTCTTTGATGGCAATACACAAACCAATACATTGGGTGTACCAAGTAAACTAGGCGCTAACCAAACTGATACCATTAAAATTCTAGTAAAAGTGAGTCCTAATGGTTATTCAGGGCCTGTAAACAATACAGCTTCAATGAGTGCTGTATCACCTTTATCAGGCTTAATTGGAACGGTATTATCGAATGATCCTAACAACACAACAGGTTCTGGAAACAGCAAACCAACCTTATCAATAATACCTAAACTAGACATCTTTATACCTACTGGATTCTCTCCAAACAAAGATGGTGTGAATGATAAGTTTGTCATCATACATCCTTATAACACGAGCATCAACTTCCAGGTGTATAACAGATGGGGTAATATCGTTTATACCAATCCAAATTATAACAACGAATGGGATGGAAAAGGAGTGGGTAATTTCTTAGGACAAGACCTACCAGATGGCACTTACTACTATGTTGTTAAAGCGATGGACAACACTGGTGGACAGGTACAAAACTTTGTAGGCTTCTTAACCTTAAAACGATAATTAATCCCCCCAATAAACAAAGAAAATCGAGGTGCTCAATTTGAGCATCTCTGATTTTCAAATCAAAAAAATAATATAACATGAAAAATAAATCAGTGAAAATAGTATTGAGTTTATGCTTTATGCTATTGGTTTTTTTAAGCAAGGTTGTAGCGCAAACAGAGCCGATGTATTCGCAGTATATGTTTAACATGTTAAACGTAAATCCTGCCTATGCAGGAAGTCGTTCTGTGCCAAGTATGACAGCCTTATTTAGGAACCAATGGGTTGGCATTCCGGGAGCACCGCAAACAAGTTCTATTTCATTAGACATGCCATTAAACGACGACAAAGTTGGTTTAGGTATTCAGTTATATGACGATCGTTTAGGTATTGAACACACCACAGGTTTTCAAGTAAATTATGCGTATAGAATTCATATAAGTGACGAAGGTGTTTTGGCTATGGGCATTAGAGCGGGCTTATTAAATTACCGCGCAAATTTTTCTGAAGTAACTACGTTTCAAACAAATGATCCTGCGTTTTATCAAAATGTAAATGGCTTTTTACCAGCAGCAGGAGCGGGTATTTATTATACTACAGATAAGTTTTATGTAGGTTTAAGTGTACCGTCATTATTACAAACAAAATTAAATGCAAAACAACAAGCAGATGTTGGAGAAACTAAGTTTAGCAACTTGCATTTTTTTGCAACAGCTGGTACCGTTTTTAACATGAGTGAGAATGTAGCATTAAAGCCATCAATACTAATGAAATCGGTAAGTGGCGCACCATTAGAATATGATTTTAACTGTAATGTTTGGTTGCAAAATAAAATTGGCGTAGGCGCTTCATATAGAACAGGAGATGCGGTTGTGGGTATGTTAGAATGGCAAATTAATGACCAATTACGTTTTGGTTATGGCTATGATTATACAACTTCTAAATTAAATGCCTATAACCAAGGCACGCATGAGGTAATGCTACGATATGAATTTGGATCTGGAAGGTCATCGTTTATTTCACCAAGATATTTTTAAAATTATGCGAATCAAAATTTCTACTATAGTAACAGTGTTATTGTTTTTACAAAGCTTTAGCACAGGTGCGCAATCTTCAAAAGATAAGTATGCTTATTTACGAATTGCAGCCGACAAAGAAATGAATGCTTTACGATATAGATATGCAATACCATATTACCGTGCCTATTTGCAAAAAACAAAATCAAATGATGCAGCAGTAGTGCAATTGATTGGAGATGCTTATTTTAAGATGCGCCGTAATGATAGTGCTATTTTTATTTACAATTCATTAGCCGAAAAGTCGGTACAAATAAAAGAGCGATTAGCAGAGTTGTATGCCACAGAAAAAAATTATGCAACGGCTATAAAAATATACCAAGCGTTGATTGCGCAAAATGCGGCATCTGAAAGAAGCAAGTATTACCAATCAAGGGTACAAGGCTTTAGTAAAGTAAATATTTACTTAAGAGATTCGATAGATTGGTCTTTACAGTATTTGTCTATTAATTCTTCGGCGCATGAGTTTAGTCCTTTTATGTACAAAGACGGATTGGCGTTTGTATCGAATAGAGATAGAGGAACACTAACGCCGAAGTCGTATACATGGGATGGGCGTGGTTTTGAGGATATTTATTGGGTGGCAAAAAGGTCTGATTTATTTCAAATTGACCCTACGTTAATCAAGCAGCAATCAGAGCAGAAAGGCTTAAATTATTCAATAGATTTTACGCCACAAACAAGTAATGACAATAATACACTTTCAAAGAAAATATTATTAAGCAAATCAGATACGCCATTAGTAAAAGTACCTTTATTTGAAACCTTACTGCAGTTTAAAGGTCATACAGGACCTCTTACTATTAGCGAAGATGACAATACCATTTATTTCACTAAGAATAAATTTAAAGAAGTAAAAGGGGTTCATTTATTAGAGATCTGTTCTTCTTCTAAAACTTCAATTGGTTGGGGAAATGTAAAAGTATTATCCTTTAATGACCCTATTTCGTCGAGCTATCATCCAACCATTAATGCAGGCGGAAACGTGTTGTATTTTTCTAGCGATAGGGCTGGAGGTTATGGGGGATCGGATTTGTATAAGGTAGAAAAAATTACAGATTCAACTTGGTCTGCGCCAGTTAATTTAGGCCCAAGTGTTAACACACAAGGCAACGAAGTTTTTCCATTTGTTAAAGACAATGATTTAATATTTAGTTCTGATGGATGGTCTGGTATGGGTGGACTAGATTTATTTCAAGTATCCTTAACAAAAACAAATGCACAACCAAAGAATTTTGGATATCCTGTAAATAGTAGTGCCGATGATTTTGGATTTGTAATGAGTGCAAACCAACAAGAGGGTTATTTAAGTTCTAATAGATACGGCACAGATGATGTGTTTGGATTTAAATATGCAATAATTGAAACTATTATGAAGGGGGTGTTGTTAGATGCAAAAACAAAAATGGTAATTCCATCAATAAAACTATATAGATATGGACAAGACGACAATGGCAATCGTTATATTATAGATAGTACAGTAACTAATGAAATGGGTTATTATGAGTTTAAGGTGCGCCCTAATCAAATGTATAAGTTAGAAACTATTAAGCCATTTGATTATATTCCAGATAGCCTTAAAGCTGCTGCAAATAATGAAACGGTGGTTAATAATGGATATTGGTATTTACAAAGAAAAACGCCAATAGAAGAGGAGTCAAAAGGGCAAGACTTGGCTAATAAAAAAGACGCTAATGATTGGCTGAACGAATTAAAAAATGCAGCGGTTCATTATTATACAGTGTATCATCATTTTGATAAAGCAGCATATAGGCAAGCCGACGAAAAAACGGTGCAGCAAGTTATAGCAGAATTAAAAGCGAACCCAGATTATTGGTTGCAAGTTGTATCTGCAACAGATTGTATGGGTAGTATGGATTATAATATCAATTTGAGTTCAAGAAGAGCTCAGAATATATTTAATCAATTACCAAAAGAGCTACAAGCACATACACGTTTGAGTTGGGTAAGTAAAAACGAATTAAGACTTCCTTGTTTAGAAGATAATGCATTTAATAAAGCCGAACAAGAAACCAATCGTTACACTTATTTATTTGTTACCAAAGTTGCTATACCAAATGGTACAAATATGGCACCAGGCACTTCTAAAACACCAAAGTTATTGTTGACAGGATCAGGGGAAGGTAACTTAATTGATTTTTCAAAGGCGTTAAATATAGAAGTACCAAAAACGAAGTCTAATAAATAAAACAATCAAAACTGATGAGATTATTTATAGCAATTTTTCTGGTTTTATTTTTATTAAGCATTGTATTTAATATGTGGGGGTTTTAATTTTAACCTAATTTTTTCTGATGAAATTTTTATTTAATTGGTTACAACGAAAAACAAAAGAGTATGCTTCATCTGGCATCAGCTATAGTTTAGAAGCTAAACTTAGTTTTGAAAC
>CAIKZP010000067.1 GCA_903831935.1 uncultured Bacteroidota bacterium
AACAGCAGGGCCATAAGTTTTTGGATTGATCCATCCTTTGTTTATGGCATGTGCCATACAATAAGCATAAATAGCCGTTGCAGAAGTTTCTAAATAACTGTCTTGTCTGTCAAGTAATTGGTGCCAAAATCCGCTGCCAGACTGAAAGCTAGTAATGCCTTTAATATGTGCTTGTAGTAGTGCAATTATTTGTTTTCTGGAAGGATGGTTTTCTGGTAATACATCTAATAATTCAACAGTGGCTAATAATGCCCAACCATTGGCACGTGCCCACCTGAATTCTGGATGTGCTTCCATGCTTTCTACCCATCCGTGCATGTATAGATTAACCGATGGATTAAACATCCTACTAGAAAATTGAAGGATTTGTTTTACCGCATCATCAGTATATTTTTTATTGCCAGTTAATTTGCCCATTTGTGCTAAAGCAGGGATACTCATAAACATATCATCTAACCAAATGGTATTTTTTAAAGGACGATTTCTAGCCATTGTTCCATCTGCAAGTCGATATTCTTTGTTGCTAATAAAATCGATATAATTATTAATAACAGGTGTTGCTTCTTTGCTATTTAATAATGGCAAAGCTTTTATCATAGAGGCGCAAACCGCACCTGCATCATCTAATGCATGAGGGTCTAATAATTGTTTTAGCGGATTGTTTACTTTAGGATATTGTTTTAATTGCTCCTTAAAATAGGGTGCTATATTAGCCAAAAACGATAAGCGTTTAGTGGTATAATCTGTAAATTTATTATCACCAGTTGCTTGTCCGGCTTTTAGCATTCCTGCATAAGTAACACCCCATTCGTAACTAGTTAATCGAAAGTCTCCGGGTTGTAAAATTAAATTGGTATCTATTGCTTGTAATGATGTTGATATAGCGCCTGTTTTTTTATTTTGTAAACTAGCAAAAGTATGTGCGTCTAAATAAGTGTATACGCTGTTTAATACCAACTGAATACTTTCTTTGCTTGGCGCATTATAAGTAACAGGATAATTTGGTTGTAAAGCATGCAATGGTGTATTACTATCATTCATTTTTACCGATGGCTGTTGTGCAAAAATGGCACTCAGTTGAAAAGAAAGCAATACAATACAGGGTAATTGTAATTTCAAAAATTTCATAAAAATAATTTTATAAAGACGCTCTAAGTGTTAGATAAAAAGGGATTTCAATATGGGTAAGGGTTTCTTCTAATACCATTTTCGCAGCCATTGTTCCCATCATTTGAAAATCGGTAGAGATAGTAGTAATACCTTTTAAGATAATTTTTTTCATAGGGGTTTCGTTGTAAGAAATTAACCCAACGTTTTTGCCAACTTTTAATTTAGTGGCTATGATTTTTTCAATAAGTACCACCAAATCATTCTCCATCAAATTAATATATGCTTCTCCATCTTTAATGGGCTCATTCGCTATATTATGTACCACATGCGCATTAAATGCATATTGTTGACAGAATCTATTAAAGCCTTTTAATATTTCTTGCGGAAAATAGGTGTACTCAGGGAAGATGATTTTTAAAGTATGGTATTTACTCAATTGTGTTAAACACTGCTCTAGTGCATTGTAAATATCTTTTTCAAAATTCTCATACACCGCTCTGTAATTGCCATTCACGCCTGGCACGAGTTTGTCCATGAGTATCAATTTTTCTTTTGGAATTTCATTGATAATTTCATGGGCATTTTCACCGCCTTCCATAAAATGTGGGATAATTACATAATGGGTATAATCATCTTTGCAATTAGACAATAGTTTTTTAAAGATGGCAAAGTCGTTATTGTAAATATAAAAATCAATACTTGCTACTTCGCCTAGCGCTTCAACAAATGTGTCGTAAATGATTTTTTTGTGTGGACTTAGTTTATTGAAAAGTAAAAATATTTTTAAATGCTGATTCACTTCTACGTTTTTAACAAAATACCCTTTACCAGGAACAGAACCTAGTACGCCAATTTTTTTGAGGTGTTTGTATCCTTTTTCTGCAGTGTCTCTAGAAATTTCAAATTCAAAACTCAATTCATTAATAGAAGGAAGGATTTCGTCTTTTTTTATTTTACCCTCAGTAATTGCTTTTACAATTGAATTGGCCAATTGCAAATACTTTGGCGTTGCAGAGTAATAGTCAATATAAAGGTGTTTAAAAATCGACGATTTTTTCATTAGGCAATGCCTTTGTTTTGTTGGGATTGTTAACTAATCATAAAACTACGTAATTAACTACAAAAAAGCATGATAGGGCATGATAGTGTACTAACTGTAAGTATTATATTTATACTTATAAAACAGTAAAATCATATAATTAACCCAAATACAATGGAAAGAGTTGCCTTTAAAATGAAATTGTTTGCAGGTTTTGAAGCAGAATACCTAAAAAGGCACGATGAAATTTGGCCTGAATTAGTTGCATTGTTAAAACAAACGGGCATTAGTGAATATTCTATTTTTTTAGACAAAGAAACCTTGAGTCTATTTGGGGTATTAAAAGCAGAAAAAGCTGCTGCACTCGATGATTTACCCAACCATCCTGTCATGCAAAAATGGTGGCTATATATGGGGGATATTATGGAAAGTAATCCTGATAATTCACCTGTAAGTGTGCCATTGACTGAGGTGTTTTATCTCCCTTAATAGGCTTCCAAACAAAAAATCCTTTTCAAGTTGCTAATTCATTATTTTAGCAATTCTATAATAATACAACCTATATGAAAAATATTCTAACAATTCTTTTTGTGGTTTTGTTTTTTCAAACAGCCATTGCGCAAGATAAAGCAGATAAAAAATTAGTTGCAGCTGTTGAATCACTGCGTAAACAAATGATTGATCCAAATAAAACTAGTTTAGATGGATTGTTAATGGATGGTTTGAGTTATGGGCATTCTACTGGAAGGCTAGATACCAAAGCTTCATTAATGGAATCATTGCTTAATGGAACTTCTGATTTTGTAAGCATTACACTATCAGATCAAACCATTAATATAAATGGCAAAACAGCCATTGTTCGTCATAAATTAATAGCAGCCACTAATGATAACGGTAAAGCAGGAGAAGCTAAATTAGCCGTATTATTAGTTTGGCAAAAGCAACACAAAGATTGGAAATTGCTAGCACGTCAGGCCGTGAAATTACTTTAAGCGCTTACCTCGTTTAATAAGTACAATACCGATTGGTATTCTTTTTGAACTGCAGCACTGATAGACATTTCACAAGTTTTACCTGTAGAATAATAGCCTTCATAATCTGTTGCTAAAACTTCTAAAGATTCTACTCTTGTTGCAGCGGCAGTGAGTTTTGGAAAATAAAATCCTCGGTCTCCAGCCATACCACAACACCCTGCCGATAGTGGGAAGTCTGCTTGTTTTGCACAAGCGTTACCAATTGTTTTTAGTTTACCTAATAAGTTCATTTTGTAAGTACTACAAACAGGATGAAATACAATTTTATTTTTAGGATTTGTAATAGGTAATGTTGGAATAACAGTATCTGCTAAGTAATCTATAATATCTAAAATTTGTAATTGATCGAATCTAGCTTGGTTTTCTTTATTCAAGTAGGGCCTGCTACTGTGTAATGAATGCGTACAAGAACTAGTATCCATAATAACTGGTATACTAGCTTGGTTGGTCCATTTCCATAATTTTTCCATTGTTTGATTCACTGAAATTTCATAAGCACTTGTAAATCCTTTCGATGAAAATGCTTGACCACAGCAGGTTCCAGCTAAATCGTTGGGAACCAATAATTCAATTCCCGCTCTTTTACTTACTTGTACAGCAATGTCAATGGTAGATTCACTATTTAGTTTATCGGCCCCCATCATTCTACTAATACAAGAGTTGAAAAACACAGCACTGGCTATGGCTGGTTGATGCTTGCTAAGTTTAATTGGACCCGTTAATTCTTTGGTCCAAAGCGGAAAGCTTGGTGCTAATTTTCTAATACCAACAGTTAATGTATGCATTGCGTTCTTGCCAAATACTTTATTTGCAAGCCTTCCCGTTATTAAGGCAAATTTTACAAGGGATTCAATTGTATTAAAATGTTTAGCAACCAACACCGCCATTGCATTTGCATTTACAGAATGCCTTTCTCTTCTTAATCTTTTTACTAAGTCGCCTGTATTAATATCAACAGGGCATTCAAGTGCACACAAACCATCTACTGCGCAAGTATCTAATCCTTCAAACTGGTATTCTTTTAACAATGCTTCATAAGTAGTGGTGTCATTTTCTTTTAACAAACGCTGTAAGGCACGTCGTACAACAATTCTACGCCTTGGTGTAAGTGTAAATTCTCTACTTGGGCAACGGTGTTCGCAGAAACCACATTCAATACATTTGTCTACTTCTGTTTCAACTACAGGTAATGATTTTAAATTTTTAATATGGCAGTCTTTGTCTGCATTAATGATTACACCAGGATTTAATAAATTATTTGGATCTATAAATGATTTTAAATCCTTCATAATTGAATACGCTTCTTCGCCCCATTCATCTGCAACAAAGGGTGCAATCTGCCTACCTGTTCCGTGTTCTGCTTTAAGAGACCCTTGGTATTTATGCAGCACCAAATCTGCTATTTCTTTTGCAAAATTTTCATAACTAGCAATATCGCTTGGTGTATTAAATGGTTGAGAAACCACAAAGTGTAGGTTTCCTTCTTTTGCATGACCAAAAATAATACCATTATCAAAACCATATTTCAACATAAGTTGTTGCACATCTAAAACAGCAGCCCCCAATACTTCTACAGGAAATGCAATATCTTCTAAAACAACCGTAGAACCTTTTTCTCTTGCCGCTGCTACGGAAGGATACATTCCTTTTCGGAGCTTCCAATACTTGGCTTGCAATTCAGCATCAGTGGTAAATGTAAATGGCGAAATTGTTGGAAGGTTTGCAATAACTCCTGCAGCATTTTCTAACAGTTCATTTAAACCAATAGCAGTAGTGGCTTGGTATTCACACAAAATAGCGGTTGCATTATTCGATAAATCTTTTATAACACTTGGCGCATAAGGTTGGTGTTCTATAGATTTGAGTGCTGCTCTATCCATTAATTCTAAAGCAGCGGCGCCAGATTCTTTTAAACCTACAATGGCGTTGCATGCAGCTAAAGGGTTTTCAAAATAAAATAGGGCAGTGGCTTTAAACGCAGGATCAGGAAGGGTTTCAAGTATGGCTTCTGCAATAAAAGCAAGTGTGCCTTCGGCGCCAATTAATAATCTAACCAATACATCTAATGGATGTTGGTAGTCTAAAAAAGCATTTAAACTATAGCCAACCGTATTTTTTAAAGTGTATTTTTTTCGAATTTTAGTAACCAATTCGGTATTTGCAATTAAACGTTTTTGTAAAGATTGAATTTGTACAAAAAGTGTAGGTTGTTCTATTTCAAATCTTTTATAATCGGCAAGTATGGCAGAGTTAAAATAAGTTCCATCAGGCAACATGAAGGCTATTGAACGTAATGTGTGATAGGCGTTTTGCACCACACCGCAACACATGCCACTTGAATTGTTAGATAATATACCACCCATCATCGCTGCATTAATTGATGCAGGATCAGGACCAATTTTTCGGCCGAATTTTTTTAGCAATTGGTTTACTTGAGCGCCAATAATTCCTGGTTGAACAATTACCGCATTTCCTTCTTCAATCACTGTTGCATTTTGCCAATACCTACTTAAGTCTACAAGAATGCCATCAGTAATAGATTGACCCGACAAACTTGTGCCAGCAGTTCTAAATACCAAGGGGATTTTTGTTTGTTCCGACAAAGCAAATAATGCTTTTACATCATTTAAGTTGGCAGGTTGCACAACTGCCTGTGGAATCAAATAATAGAAACTTGCATCACTAGCATAACTATATCGATCAGTCAAGCTGGTTTTTACTTTTTCCGGAGACAGTATATTGTGTAAAAGCTTATTAAGGTCCATACGATTGCAATAACAGGTGCAATTCTTTTGAAGAATTGGGTATAAAGGTATTGAAAAGCTTGATGAAAGAGGCAGTTTTGGTTGAATGGAATACAATTCTCAATCCCTAAAATGAATAAGTAGCAACCAGTGCTTTAATTTGAAGCACTTAATTTATAAAGCGTTGCATTTTCATTGCTAATTTTATATTGAAAAAAGCGTCGGTCTTCTTCTGATCTTATGCGTTCAATGAGGTCTTCTTTTTGGTTAAATCGAACTTTAAATTTGTGGTTGATTCTAATAATTGCTTCACCTCTAATTTTCTTTTGAATTTCAATAGACTTTTTACTAAGTCCTAACACTAAATTAAATTCATCTACTGTAAACAGTGCAGATTGGTTTGTTTTTTCTATTATTTTTTCAATAAGCGTTTTTTCTAATTCACTAAAATTGATTGTTAGAAGGTCTTCCTCATTTTTATCACTGTCAACTATTTCAATTTTATTTTTCTTATTCTTTACTAGCCATATAATAAAAGATAACATTATTAGTGTGATTGCAATTGCATAAACAGATATGAAATCTATTGATATTTTATTGTCTGATTCATACAATGGATATGGTTCTTTAGTAAAGTCTTTCATGGAAAATTCTGCCAAGTGTAAGGCAAATGAACTGTCTCCAGCAATTGTATAATAAAGTTTGTTATTGTATTCAAAACAAGTACTAGGGAATTCACCATTTGATTTTTGAAAAATTTTATCTTGAATTAAATGATTGGTTAATTTATAAACTTCATTTTTTTCAAAATTGAAAAGATATTCTTCTTCTCCTTTATAACATACAAGCGTACCATTAAGCGATGGAATATTTGCACTGAATAATGTGGAGATTTTTAATTCGTTGAGAATGGCATTATACTTACTAGATAAAATTCCTAAACGTTCAGTTTTTTTTGTTTTTAAATTAAGTTTTATAACACTATTATTTTCAATTTTGTTGAAAGTTGCTGGATCTTCGAATGAAGGACTAATCCAATAAATGGTTGATTTGTTTTCTAAATAGTTATAAAGGAGATTGAAGGCAGGATATTCATTTGTAATTTTAAGAATATTCCATTCAGCACTTGCTTTGCTAAAATACCTTAATTGCCCATTTATTTTCCAAAACCCAGATCCACCCAAAGAAAAGACGGTATCATGGTATGAAAAGTCAATACTACTTTGATTATATCCTGTGAAAAAAGTGGAGTCAATTCTTGTAAATTTTATAGCGTTGTTTAATTCATTTGAAACTTTGTACAATTTTCCAGTTCCATTAACTAATAGAAATAAGCCGTCTTTGTTTTTTACTAGTTTAAAATTTTTTCGATTTTTTGTATCAAACAAAGGAATATAGTTGTCATCTCTTCCATTTGTAATTACAGGAATAGATTGATTGGATTGTATTAATAAATTGAATAATGGGTTATTGTGTATGGTAAAATCTTGTGCAGATATTTTGTTGCAAATAGAAATCTGCACAAACATAAATAGGGGTAAGTATTTCAACATCTTTACAAGTTCTTAAAAATCTTTATAATTTAGGGGGAATTCTTTTTTACTTAGGTTCAAATATTTAACGCAACAGTTTAACTAAGTTAAATTGTTGTAATGAATAAATATCAAAGGTTAAGTATCGATGAAAGGGAATT
>CAIKZP010000068.1 GCA_903831935.1 uncultured Bacteroidota bacterium
GTCAATTTGCTCCGGAATATCTTGGTCTTTTTAAACCGGAATTACCTGGTCTTTTTGAACCGGAAAAATTGGTCAATTTGCTCCGGAATTAGGTGCTCATTATCACCGGAATCTCCACTAGACAGAGAGTTGTCAATAATAAGACAAATAGAGAAAAATAACAGTCTTTTATTAAGAGCCGTCAGTACTAAATAAGAATAATGAGTTCCAAAATATATCATTAACAAGCAATGTGGTTCTTTATTGAAGTTTTAGGACTAACTGCGTAGCTCAAATGTTTATGTTTTCTGTCAGGTGTTTTATTTTGCATTGGAAATAAAAAAATATTATGACTAAAGCATTTATAACTGTAATTGTTTTGGCAATTATTTCGTCTTGTACAAAAAAAGGGGATGACCTTGTTTCTCCGATATTAAGTGACCAGTCGTTAGTAGTTAATGTGAATGGCGTTAAACATACGTATACGTATGTTTCAATGGATCTTAAGTTTGTTTATGCAAGTTTTTCACTAGGAAAGTATACATTGACGTCTGCTGATTATACTGATATTAACAATAAAAACGGGTTCTCTGTATCAGAAAGCAACAAAATAGGGAATAGTTACATTGCCAGTTATACTAATATTTCAAAACCCCTCTATCCTGACCTAACAGATATTTGGAATCAATCGAATCCAATTTCAGATTCTGTAAAGTGGAATTACACGATAAGCAATGGTACGATGTCAGGAACGTTTAGTGGGAAAAAACTTACTGGAACTTTTACAAATGTTAAAATACAATAAAATTTAATCTATTATGAATTTAAAAGTGATTTTGTTCGGAATTACATTATTTGCATTTAGTGCATCATTTTCTCAAATTTTATCAAATAGGTATAGGTCTAGAAGTTTTAAACCTAGTAATGGTATCAATCAAGTTGTATTTAATAGCAATTCATACAAAACAGGAGAAAATGCGGCAACAGTAATTAATAATATTGTTAAAAGCGTGGGAACTTTTTCTACTAAGGCTACTAATACAATAACTCTCATTTTAGAATCAAACATCCTCATTGATACAGTTCTAGGAAAATCAATTAAGATATTTTTTTACATCATCACAAAAAATTTGAGACTCCAAAAATTAAATTATATCAACTCTATAAAGCCAGATTTTTTTAAAAAATATGGCGAACGATTTAACTTTAATTGTGGCTTTTATTTAGCGGATGAAACCTCAGGTGCTAAAGGTGGTTTTCAAGATCTTTATTCATTTGATAAGAATAGTCAATCATTTGAAATTACTTCTGTTGATTATACACAAAGAAAAGTATCTGGAACGTATAATATTATTGGAAAACTTGCAGACAATACTCCTATAAATCTAAATGGAACATTTACTGATATTTCGTATTAAATAAATCTTTAGTAAATAATATAAGGTATAGACTAGTTTGCTCCTCTTAATTAAACACCAAATTTTTTCGATTTACTCAAATCTTTAATAAATACAGAAAATAAATTTACTATGGCATTTTTTGCTTTACCAAATCCGACAAAAGAAGTAACTGTAAAGTTTCCAATTGACAAAGTTAGAACCTCAATTAATGAAGTTATAACATCTTTAAATATCTATAGACTTTTAGAAGAAGATGAAATAACAAACAGGTTTAGGATTTTCATAAAATCTGAAGGTATATCTCTTATTACAATGGATATGGGACAGCATTTAGATATTACACTTAATGAAATATCTCCAGACAGTACAAAATTAAGTTTTGAAATAAGCAGAGCCGTTGGCGTTATTGACCAACTACACGAAGCAAACAGAGCGGCAGAGTCTTTAAATTCATTTATAACATACTTTAGCAAATCACTTCAAGGAAAACTTTCAGAATTTGCAGAACAAAATGAAGTGCGTCAAAAAGCAAGCGCCAACTCTTTAACAGTATTTCTTTGGGGTGTAATAATAATAACTTTGCTTTTTATAATTATTGGTGTGATTCGAATTAGAATCGGAAATGGTTTGTAAAAAGACCATCAACTAGCATTAGCTATCATATTTTACTACAGATAAATCTATAAATATTAGGTATGCATTTTGGCTTAAGTAAAAATGCTTGAACTAAGCAATTTTTTGTTCATACAAATGTTTCTGAAACTCTATAAATAGTTCACGAACCTTAGATAAATCCCCAAGGACAGAACCAGCATCCTCAAAGATGTCATATATATTTTTGAAAGTCTGTTCAAATATTCTATGGTTCAGTTTAGATGCTTAATTAAGTATTAATACTAATAGTATTAAAAATCTTTAACTAACTGAATTTCAGGGGTATTCAGTTTGGGTTTACTAGTAGCACAAATTAAGTTAAATTCCACTATACCTAGATAGGTACTTTAAAATTCAATTGATTCAAATTAATTTAAAGTATGCTTGCGAATAAGAACAAGCATTAATAAGTCTGAGATTGGATTCTTTAGGTCAAGTAATGTGTCTGATAAATAATAGTAATAAAATACTAATGAAGACTTTCTTATGCAGCAAGGTTGACTTATAGAAAATGATTGTTCAAAAAAGCAAATTCCTTTAATAAGTCCCCTATAGCGTCCCCTAAAAAATATAAGCCCCTGAAAATCAAGGGCTTATATGCTATTAAGCGGACCGGACGGGACTCGAACCCGCGACCTCCGCCGTGACAGGGCGGCATTCTAACCAACTGAACTACCGATCCATTTCCAAATTAAAATTATCCGTTGGATAGCTTTTTTTTCGGACGGCAAAGATAAGGGGAAACGCCTTTTACAAACAAATCTTTTCCAAAAATAATTCAAACCTTATTTTTACGGTCTCAAACAACCATTATGCCTCAATACCCAAATAGACAATTTCTAGAATTTGAGAAGCCCATTAAGGAATTATATGAGCAAATTGACGATACTAAAAAGTTAGCAGAGAAGAATCCTAAGATAGATTACAGCTCTACTCTTGCGCAATTAGAAGCTTCTATAGGCGAAAAGCGTAAAGAAATTACGTTACACCTAACTCCATGGCAACGCGTGCAATTAAGCCGTCATCCAGACCGTCCTTACACATTAAAATATATTCAGAACATGTGTACCAATTTCTTGGAACTACATGGGGATAGGAACGTAAAGGACGATAAAGCTATGGTTGGAGGCTTTGCAGAACTAGATGGAGAAACAGTAATGATCATTGGTCAACAAAAGGGGGTGAACACAAAAACGCGTCAATTACGCAATTTTGGAATGGCTAATCCCGAAGGATACCGTAAAGCTTTGCGTTTAATGCGTTTGGCTGAAAAATTTAATAAGCCAGTTATTTGTTTGATTGATACTCCGGGTGCTTTTCCAGGATTAGAAGCCGAAGAGCGTGGTCAAGGGGAAGCTATTGCTCGTAATATTTACGAAATGATTCGCTTGAAAGTACCTGTAGTGATTGTTATTATTGGAGAAGGTGCTAGTGGTGGGGCATTAGGAATTGGTGTGGGAGATAAAACTTTAATGATGGAAAATACATGGTACACCGTTATTTCTCCTGAAAGTTGTAGTTCTATTTTATGGCGTACTTGGGATAAAAAAGAATTGGCAGCCGAACAATTAAAATTGACTTCTATTGATATGAAAGGGTTTGGTTTGGTAGACGAAATTGTAAATGAACCAGACGGTGGTGCGCATTGGGATTATGTAGATGCGGCAGAAAGATTAAAATCTATTTTAATTACAACCATTGCAGGGCTTAAGAAAAAAGGAGTAGAAGAACGTATCAATGATCGAATTGATAAATATTGTAAGATGGGTTTTTGGGAAGAAAACGCAACAAGTCAAGAATCAGCAGTATTGGATTCAAATCCTTAAATTCGCTGCATTGTAAGCATTCATTGCATTAGCGCAATGGACTATTGATAAAAATTATAACAAGTTAGCATGTCTTTAATTCAAACACTGCGTGGTACTGGAGTTGCAGTAGTTACGCCCTTCACAGCAGATTTACAAGTAGATTATACGGCTTTAGAAAAAGTAATTGAGTCTTTAATTGCTGGAGGAGTTGAGTATATTGTAACCCTTGGTACTACAGGAGAAACGCCGGTTTTGGAAACTGCCGAAAAAATTGATATTGTAAATTTTACAATGGATAAAATTGCAGGACGCATTCCTGTTGTAGTGGGCATTGGTGGTAACAATACTGCTGAGTTAATAAAAGACTTACACAAATATCCTTTAAACAAAGCGATTGCGGTTTTAAGTGCATCGCCTTATTATAACAAGCCTTCTCAAGAAGGTATTTATTTACATTATAAAGCATTGGCCGAAGCATCGCCTAAACCAATTCTTTTATACAATGTTCCTGGCCGCACTGGTAGAAACATGTCTGCCGCAACCACTTTAAAATTGTCAACAGTTCCTAATATTGTTGGAATAAAAGAAGCGAGTGGAGATATGGCGCAATGCATGACTATTTTGCGTGATCGTCCATCGGATTTTTTAGTAGTTAGTGGAGATGATGCATTGGCTTTGGCACAATTAGCTTGTGGAATGGATGGTGTTATTAGTGTTGCAGCAAATGCATATCCGGCTGAATTTTCTAATATGGTGCGTACTTGTTTGAGTGGAAATTTTGCAGCAGCAAAAACAATCAACGATCCTTTAATTGAAGCGTATGAATTAATGTTTGCAGAAAACAATCCTGCAGGTGTTAAAGCTTTTATGGCTGAAAAAGGTTTGTTAGAAAATTATTTACGTTTACCTGGAGTGCCACTTAGCCAACCATTGCAGCAAGCTGTAAAGCTTTTTTTAAGTAAATAAATATGATATTACCAATACTGGTGGTGGCGCCTTCTAAAGAGCGTGGACGTGGTGTATTTGCTTCGGAACCTATTGAAGCACAAACCATTTTGGAAATTTCGCCTGTGTTGGTTTTTTCTATGGCCGACAGAAAAAAAGCAGAAGAAACTTTATTGTACAATTATATTTTTGAATGGGGTGAAGGGCACGAAATGGGTGCACTAGGGTTAGGATATATTTCTATTTACAATCACTCATACCAACCCAACTGCACCTACTTAATGGACTTCGAAAACGAACTTATAACTATTACATCCTTGCATGATATAGCAGCTGGCGAAGAATTATTTATTAATTACAATGCCGAACCTGCCGATCAATCACCTATTTGGTTTGATGCGCAATAAACTACTATTGCCAATAAACGGAGCCCATTAATTTAGCTAGTTCTAATTTAGCCAAACACAATTGGTATTGGTATTGCAACCTGTTTAATTCGGCCCTTTGAACATTGGTGCTTGCATTTGTTAATTCTAAATTTGTTCCAACGCCATTTTTAAATCTTACCGCTGCTATTTGTTGTGCATACTTGGCTAAATCAATCTGGGCTTGGGTATTACCAATTCGGTCTACATTAGTTTGAATATCTAACAATGCTTGGTCTATATCTTTTTTATAGCTAGCATTTAAAGAACTAAATGCTAATTGCTGTTGTGTTGCTAGATGTCCTTGTAGTTTAATTTGTTGTTTGGTTCTGCTACCCATATACAATGGAATATTAAAACTTATTCCTGCAACACTATTTAATTTAAACTGATAAATATCGGGCAAGTAGCCATTCTTAAAACCTGCAGCGCCATATACATTTAAACTTGGTTTGTCTTGTAATTTGGCAATAGCAATATCAGCAACTGCTTGGTCTACTTTGTCTTTAGCTAATTTAAATTCAACATTATTTGTAACAGATGTTTCTAATGCTTTATTGCTAGTTGTTTTGGTAATATCAAAATCAAAACTATTTCCTGCTTTGGCACTTGTACCTGTGGTATAAGTAAGTAGGTTTTGTTGTTTTTGTAAACCATTCATTAAATCGATCTTTTTATTTTCTTCGTTGTCAATATTCGCTTGAATATTTAAGAGGTCTAATTTTAAAGCTTCGCCATTTGTTATTTTGGTTTGGACTATTTTTTTATTCTCATTTAAAAACAACAATACACTGTCTTGAATGCCAATGGCTTTTTGTAAATACACCATATTGTAATAAATAGTGGCAACCTGATTGGCTAACTGATTTTTTATTAATTCAATATTGTCTTTGGCTAATTGTAAATCAATCTTAGATCTTTCAATACTTGCTTTTAATCTGCCAAAATCTGCAATGGTATAATTGGCATTAACGGTTGAAGTATAATTGTGATTAGGTATAAATTTAATTTCTTGGTTATTACCGTTAATTGGTAATGTGGCTTTTGAAACTGGTGTAATGTAGTTATAGCCAAACTGAGCGCCTACATTTGGTAATTTATTTAAGTCGGTTAATACTACTTTGTCTTCTGCTGTAAAGATGGCATTTTGTGCTTCCTTTAATTTAGGAAAATACCCAAATGACTGGTTAATCAATTCTTTTAATTGATTGTTAACAGGTGTTTGAGCGTTAATTGCAGTAGTGGCTATAATAAATAAACAGGCGCCTAATACTATTTTTTTCATGGTTGATTTTTATAATTCTTTGATACTATTTCTTTAATGTGCTTCAGAAGCGGCTTTCATACTCATGGCTAATTCTTCGGCTGTTTTTTTCTTAACTCTTAAAAAGAAAATTAAGGGCAATACAAACAAAAAGAAAATACCAATTAATCTGAAAGTATCTAAGTATGCTAAATAATATGATTGTCTGTCTACACTACCACTCATGATAGTTAATGCTTTTGTGTTTGCAATACTTGCAGCATCGCCTGTTTTTGCAATAATATTTTGCGCAATATTATTAGCGTTGCCTAGGCCATTTTGCATATTGCTAACTAAATCTGCTCTGTGTTGTGCATATTGTTTGGCTACATAATTATTGGCTACAGCAATACCAAATGCACCGCCTAATTGTCGTACCATATTATTTAATCCAATGCCGGTTGCATAATCTTTTGGATGTAATCCTGCAACCGCTTGATTAATTAATGGTAATTGACTCATGGCAATTCCTAATGCTCTTATAACAAATAACCAAAACAAATCGCCTTTGCCAATATCTAAACTTACCCTTGAATTCATGAATGCATAAATAGTAAACATGATAAATCCAACGGCTATAAAAGGCAATGGTGGTGTGCCTTTGCTAAGTAGAATGCCCATGATCGGCATGGCTACTACGCCAAATAATGTAGGTGCGAGTAATGCCAATCCTGTTTCGTAAGGTGTGAATCCTAAAACCCTTTGTGCCAAAACTGGATATACAAATACAGATGTAAATAATCCAAATCCTGCTACAAATGTAAAGATGGTAGTTACGCCTAAATTCCTATTGCCTAAGAGTCGAATATTTACAGCGGGCTGTTTTACTTTTAACTCTTGCCAAATAAATAAACCCAAGCTAATTACTGTAATGATAGAACAGGTTCTAATGGCACTACTATTAAACCAGTCTTCGCTCTCGCCGCGTTCTAATACATATTGCAAACAACTTACTGCCGCCATTAAAAGTCCTATGCCTATATAATCGATATTAATACTTTTTTTGTCTTTGCCTTCTCCTTCTTTTTTATCAATAAAAATAAAAGAAAGTGTTGTGGCAATAATACCAATTGGAATATTTACTAAAAAGATTAATGGCCAACTAAAATGTTCCATCAAGTAACCGCCCAAAGTGGGTCCTAGCGTGGGTCCTAGCACAATGCCCATTCCAAATAGTCCGGCTGCTTTTCCGCGGTCTTTTGGTTCGAACGCATCAAACAAAATAGATTGAGAGGTAGATAACAATGCACCTCCACCAATACCTTGTATAAATCGCCATAAAATGAGTTCAAACAAACTCGTTGATTGGCCGCACATATAAGAGGCTAGGGTGAAAATAATCATTGATGCCAGGTAGTAATTTTTTCTTCCAAAATAGGCGGCTAAAAAACCAGTTAATGGAATGATAATTACATTGGCAATAGCATAGGAAGTAATTACCCAACTAATGTCTTCGATATTTACACCCAAGCTTCCGCTCATATCGTTAAGTGCTACGTTTATAATAGACGTATCCACCAACTCCATTATGGCCGCTGAAATAGTTGTAATTACAATAATGGCTTGTGCAAAGCCTTTTGGGGTTGCCATAATAATTTTATTTGTTGTTGGCTACTATATAAATGCTTAGGCCTGCACGAAGAATATTTTTATACTGTGCAACGTTATCTATCCAAATTTTTACTGGTACACGTTGGGTAACTTTTACAAAATTGCCACTAGAATTATCAGGAGGTAATAATGCAAACTTAGCACCTGTTGCTTCGCTTAAACTTGCAACTGTTCCAGTTACATTGAGGTCTGGATAAGCATCAATTCTTATTGTTACTTTTTTTCCAGGAAACAATGCATACAGTTGGCTTTCCTTAAAATTACCTACAACCCAATATGTACTATCATTTACAATTGAAAATAGGGGAGTTCCTGCTTGCACAAATTGACCTTCACTAATAGTTTTCTTGCCAATTTTACCTGCTTGTGGAGCATAGATTTTGGTGTAAGAAAGCTTTAATTTTTGTTGGTTGATATGCGATTGTTTTACAGCCATTACTGCTTCAGCTTTTGAAACATTGGCTTTTAAAACAGCAATTTTACTTTCTGCGGCAGTTAAATCAATCACACTATTATCAAGTATTTTGGCTGCATTTTCTGCTGCAAACTTGGTATCGTCTAATTGCTTTTTAGTAATTGCTTCGCTCGTGTATAAACTTTGATCTCTTTTTAAATCATCGTTTGCTTTTTGCTTGCGTAAATTACTAATATCAATATTGCCTTTGTTGATTTTTAAGGATACGATGGCATTATTTAAAGCTGCTTTTGCATTAACAATATCAACTGCTGCTTGTGTAAAGTCGGCTTGCATTTCTTCTAATTGTTGTTGCAATTCTGCATCATCTAATTCTACTAGCAAATCGCCAGCTTTTACACTGTCGTAATCCTTTACAGCAATGGTTTTAACATAACCTGCTACCCTTGGTAAAATGGGTGTGATTTGTGTTTCTACCTGTGCGTTATCAGTTGTTTCGTGTGTGAGTGAAAAATTCACTTTTTGAAATCCAAAATAGCTGCCAATAATTAATACGGCACCTACTACGATGAATTTTACTGGTGAACCTTTCTTTTTTTCAGTTGCGTTTTCCATTGTTTGATTTTATGATACTGTTGTAATAATTAAATGTGCGTGAACCATTTGTTTAATATGTTCTAAAATGCGTTTTTTAAATTTTGGATCTTGGTATGGGTTATGATTGGCAGATGCATTCATTAATGTATTGCACATTTCTTTCGACATCATAACTTGATTAATAGTACCAACAATTGATATAAAGGTGAGTTGTGGGTCTACTTTTTTAAATTGTTTTTTCTTGATGCCTTTTTCTATAATTGATACTACATCCCTAGTGTTCTTTTCAAATAAACTTAAAACGGTTTGGTGTAAATTAGCTCTTTGGTTAACCAATAATTCTTGCAAGAATACCCTATGAAACTCGGGTTGCGTTAAAAATCTTGTTACATATCCGTCTATAATATGGTCTAGTTTTTCTATTTCTGTAAGGCTTTCATTGCTTTCAACTGCCTCAATTTTAGCACGCATGAACTGTGCTTTATCGGCTAAAAGTTGTTCAAAGAGTTTCTCTTTACTGCCAAAATAGTAGTTGACCATGGCAATGTTTACGTCGGCTTTCTGAGCCAAATCACGAATAGACGTGCCTTCAAACCCTTTTTCTGCAAAGAGTTCAATGGCCACATGCATGATATGTTCTTTTTTGTCAACGCTCATTATTGCTATTAAAACGCGAATATCAAACAATTGTTTAAATTAAACAACTGTTTAATTGTGATCATTTCATTAATTTGTTTTTTTAGCTGTTAAATCATTGGCTTTACCTATGTTTACCCTCTATAAATTATCTGTATGCGCAAATTTTTGTTGATGTTTGTTTTTTTAGGTGGGTTTATATGGGTAAGAGCCCAACAACCTGTTGTGATTCCTGGTTTTACAGGATATGCATTTCCTACCGAAAAATATGAGGCTAATTTATTCGATGCAAAAAATGGATTACAGAATTGGACTGACTTAAATCAAAACATACAGTATAGCTTTTTTGTGCGTAATACAGGAAGTCTTGAAATTTCAATGACTACTAAAAATGAATTAGCTGGTAGTATGGTTGCGGTTTCAATTGCAGGTAAAACATTTCAAATTTCCATTAATAAATCAACCGCTTTCACTAACCAACTAGTGGGTAAATTGATTATTACAGATACTGGATTTTATACAATCAATATTAAAGGAATTAAAAAAGCGGGTAAAACAATTGCGGATATTCAATCATTAGAATTAAGAGGCGCAGCTTCAATAGGTTTGCACTCAAATACAAAAGAAAGACGCAATGCCGCATCGGTACATTTACGCTACCCAATTAGTGATACTAGCCATGCCATTGCTTTTTACAATGAAATTACCATTCCTGAAAATGCCGATGTGGTGCATAGTTATTATATGTCTAATGGATTTGCACGAGGATATTTTGGTATTCAAGTGAATAGTTCACAAGAACGTCGGGTAATTTTTTCTATTTGGGATGCTGGGAAAGAAGCAGTAGATAGGGGTAAAGTGGCAGATTCTAATCGGGTAAAATTATTGGCAAAAGGAGAGGGTGTTATAGCCAATGATTTTGGCAACGAAGGCACTGGTGGTCATAGCCACTGGGTTTATCCTTGGAAGACTGGCATTACTTACAAATTATTAGTAACAGCCTTGCCAGATAGTGCTACTAGAACAACTATTTATACTGGTTATTTTTATTTGCCTGAATTACAAAAATGGAAATTAATAGCCTGTTTTAGTGCGCCAAAAGATGCTGGATACTTACGTAATTTGTATTCTTTTAATGAAAACTTTGATGGTGCCAATGGGCAATTACAACGCAAAGCCTATTTTGGTAACCAATGGATTCAACGCGAAAATGGTAGTTGGCAAGAATTAACCCAGTCTAGTTTTTCGTACGATGCAACAGGCAAGGCTGGTGACAGAATTGACTATGGTGGTGGCGAAAAAGATGGCCGTTTTTATTTATGGAATGGTGGATTTCAAACACCAACAGCTAAGTTTGGTCAAGTGTTTACACGCAGTCCTTTAACA
>CAIKZP010000069.1 GCA_903831935.1 uncultured Bacteroidota bacterium
GACTTGGTTGGAATTTTATTTTCCGAGCAAAAAATATCAGAAAAATATTTTGCTAAAATTAAAATATCATTCCCTCTATTTTGCAATAGTGGCAGTTCAATTGTTAAACCTAGAATTCTATAATATAAATCTTCTCTAAATCTTTTGGCATTTACTTCTTCTAATAAATTGAATTGTGTTGAAACAATTATACGAACATCAATGGGAATTATTTTTGTGCTACCCAAACGAACTATTTCCCTTTCTTGAAGTACCCGAAGTAATTTTGCTTGAAGAGAGTGATCTAACTCGGCAATTTCTTCTATAAATAAGGTTCCTTTATTTGCTTGTTCAAATTTTCCTATCCGTTTTTCAATAGCACCAGGAAAAGCATTTTTTTCATACCCAAACAATTCCGCTTCTAATAAATCTGAGGGAAATGAAGCAACATTAAATGTAATAAATGGATATTGGTGTCTTTTAGAATGATAGTGAATTGCTTTTGCTACCATTTCCTTACCAGTACCAGATTGACCATTTACACTTACCGTAATATTTGTTTTAGATGCTTTTTCAATTAAAGAATGTACTTTAAAAATAGCATCACTTTGGCCTATGATTGAATTTGCATAATTGAATTTGTCTTTTAAGGCTATTTTAAGATAGTCTACTTCTTTTTGCAAGTACTTTATTTCTTGAAGATGTAGCATCACATTCAATAAGCGCTCAATGGTATCATCATCTTTTACAATATAATCGAATGACCCTGCTTTTAATAATTGTACGGCTGTAGCAACATCTCGTTGACCAGATATAATAATCACCTCCGTTGTAGGACTAATTTCTTTGATTTTTTGAAGCACTTGACCACCATCCATTTCTTTTAATGAATAGTCCAATGTTACCACATCGGGCACTTCATACATAGCATTAAAGAAATCACGCTCTGTTTCAAACTTTAAAACTTGGTAATTGGGATTATTAGATAAATGGTGTTCTAGTATAGCACCATACCAACGATCATCTTCTAGGATGTAGATTTTCAGTTGGTTATTCTGTTGCATGTAGGGTTATATTTATGAATCAGATATAGTTTAACACATAAAGTCAATAAATATGTTATTTATATTCGATAATGCAATTTATAGAATTATTCCAATTTTAAGAAATAATATCTAATATTTAGATTTTAATTATTTCGATTTATGTTAATATATTGTTTATCAGTTGTTTTTATATAATTTTATATTAATATATTATAGTTGATATAGTCTAGTTATTGTTAAATGTAAACTTTCCACATGTTCACAACAGTTCAATTTTGGCTTGATTGAATAACTACCTTTATCCTTAGAAAATAAAATGCTATGCTTAGAGTTGGGGTATTTGGTGTGGGTCATTTAGGAAAATTTCACCTAAACAATTGGAAAGAAATTAATGGAGTTAAAATTGTAGGTTTTTTTGACCCTAATAACGACAATGCGAATCAAGTAATTGAGCAGTATGGTTTAAAACGCTATATGGATGAAGAAAAATTGATGGATGCTTGCGATATTATTGATGTAATAACGCCTACAGATCATCATTTCAGCATCTGTATGCAAGCTATCAGAAAAGGTAAGCATGTATTTGTAGAAAAGCCATTAGCCCATACCATTAAAGAAGGCAGAGATTTAGTAAATATGGTTAAAGAGGCCAATATTAAAATGCAAGTTGGCCATGTTGAAAGATTTAATCCAGCATTTTTAGCCATTAAAGACCTCAATGTGAATCCGATGTTTATTGAAGTACATCGTTTAGCACAGTTTAATCCTAGAGGTACAGAAGTTAGTGTAATACTAGACTTAATGATTCATGATATAGATATTATATTAAGTTTAGTGAAGAGCGATGTGAAAAACATATCGGCAAATGGGGTAGCTGTTATGACCAATACCCCAGATATTGCCAATGTTAGAATTGAGTTTAATAATGGATGCGTAGCCAACTTAACTAGTAGCCGTATTAGTATGAAAAAAATGCGCAAAATGCGTTTATTTCAACCGAACTCATATATAGGTATTGACTTTTTAGAAAAGAAAACAGAAATTATCAAATTAAAGCAACCTAACGATACCAATGTTTTTTCATTTGATATAGAAACTCAAACAGGTAAAAAAACAATTGCAATTGCCAATCCAGTAATTCAGTCTGAGAATGCCATCAAATTAGAATTAGAATCATTTGTATCGGCTATACTTAATAATACACAAACAGTAGTCAGTGAAATTGACGGTTTTTTAGCAATGGAAGTTGCACACCAAATTCTGGAAAAAATTAGTAGTACAAGCATTCTTGTGTAATGCAAATCAATAGTAAGAATAGCAAATATTACGCAGTTAGTGATTGTATTTTTTCAATCATTGCTTGTTGGATTTATATACTATATGCTATTAACGTTAAGCCTAATACATTAGGTACGACATTTTTAATTATCCCCTATTTTTCATTGCTAATAAGTTCTTTTATTATAGCTATTGGTTGGGTTTTATGGCATTTATTGTTAGGAGCCTACCAACAGTCTATTTATCAGAAATCGAGGTTAAACGAATTAACAGATTCTGCTATTAACTCAATAGTTGGTGTGCTTTTATTAATTAGCATTAGTTTTTTTTCGCTTTATGAAATAGAATGGATTACCTACTTAATAATACAATTCATTTTATTATTTTTTGGACGATTAATACTATTAGAAAATGCAAAAAGAAATATTATAGGAGGAAAAGTATTTTTCAATACCCTAATAGTTGGTAATAATATTATTGCTCAAGGCATTTACAAAGAGTTAATTAAAAATTTTAAATACTTAGGGCTCAAACCTATAGGATTTATAGCTAGCGATGATGAGGCTAAAAATGGCTTATCAAAAAAAATAAAATATTTAGGTAGCATAAATAATATAATTCAAATAATTAATAATAATAAAATTGACCAAGTTATTATTGCCTTAGATAAAACCCATAACAATCAAGCAGAACAATTAATCAATTTATTAATAGAGCAAGATGTATCAATAAAAATTGCTCCTAATATGATAGATATACTATCAGGATCTGTTAGAACAAATAATGTTTTTGGAGCAACACTTATAAATTTACAAAAAGACCTACTACCCTTTTGGCAGCAAAATATCAAACGATTATTTGATATAGTTTTTTCAATAATCAATTTAATTGTGTTGAGTCCTGTAATGCTACTAATTGCTATACGTATTAAGCTAGATTCTTCCGGTAGCATCATATACGCTCAAGAGAGAATTGGCCTGAAGGGCAAATCGTTTACCATCTATAAATTCAGAAGTATGATTGCAGATGCAGAGCCCAACGGACCTGCCCTTTCAGTTGACAACGATCTTCGAATAACCAAATGGGGTAAATTCATTCGCAAGTGGCGCTTAGATGAACTACCACAGCTTTGGAATATATTGATTGGTAATATGAGTTTTATAGGACCAAGGCCAGAAAGAAGAGCCTATATCAACCAGATAATTATTACAGCCCCCTATTATCGTTATTTACTAAGGGTTAAACCAGGATTAACTTCTTGGGGCATGGTACAATTTGGCTATGCTTCTACAGTACCAGAAATGATAGAAAGAATGAAATACGATTTAATGTATGTAGAAAACATTTCACTACTATTGGATTTCAAAATTATGATTCACAGTTTACGAATCATATTATCTGGAAAAGGAAAATAACATAATTAAGTGTCATGAAAATTCCTATTAATATAATTCCTTCCCATAAAATTGATGCTATTAAATGGAATGACTGTGTTGTAGAAAATAATGAAGGTTTAATTTATTCGCAATATGACTATTTAAATACTTTATGTTCAAATTGGTCGGCAATTGTAATTGGTAATTATCAAGCAATCATGCCATTACCATGGCGAAAGAAATTTGGAATAACCTATTTCTATGCACCTGCTTTTATTCAACAATTAGGTTTAATTGGAAATATTAATGGATTAACCTCAAAAGAAATATTCAAATCAATTCGTTCAATTGCAAATTTTGGAGACTTGCTTTTTAATTATAAAAACGAATTAATAATTAGCACCCATAACTATCTTAAAAAAAATAATTATACTATACAATTATTACAAGGATACCAATCAATTGCTTCGAAGTATTCTAAAGACCTTTTGCAAAATTTACAAAAAGCCGAAAAAATTAATTATAACTATTTACATGAAACCAATATTAGCAATGCAATTGAATTATTCGAATTGTATTATGGAAATCGATTTAAGCACATTAAGGCTTCAGACTTTAAGAATATCGAAATACTTTGTTTAAAATACCAAGAACAGCAACAATGTATTATTAGAACTATAAAAGACAGTTTGACCCAACAAACACTTGCAACTGCCTTATTATTAAAAGACAATAAAAGATTGTATTTACTGATGAATACAACTCTTAATGATGGCAGAAAACTATCTGCTAACCATTTATTAATAGATAGAATTTTACATGAATTTAGTGGTCAAAATTTGTTATTTGATTTTGAAGGATCAAACCTAGATGGAGTAAAAACGTTTTACGAAAATTACCATCCAGAAAATCAACCTTATTTTCATTACCCAAATGGTTTATTAACTAGGTTAAAACATCTTATTAAATAATTACAATTTTATAAAGCTACTTACTGGTTAGATAATGTTAACCTGATTTCTTTTAATTAAAAGTATTTAAATACTTTTAATTAAAACAGCCTACCTTTGTATTCTAAATTATTAAGAAATGCTAGTTGTTACAGAGAATATCTTAAATGTTACATTGTTAGAACCAAAATTGAAACACCCTACCATTTTTAATAGATTCGACGAACTTGAAAAAGGATTTGATTTGATTATTCATAATGACCATGATCCGAAACCTTTGTATTATCAAATGCTAGGCGAAAGAGGAAATATTTTTAAATGGGAATATCTAGAACAGGGGCCTGAATGGTGGAAAGTAAGAATCACAAAAAATTTTGATACAGATAAAGAAGAAACACTTGGAGCTATTGCAGCAAAGGATTTGCGAAAAGCACAAATATTTAAACAAAATGGACTTGACTTTTGCTGTGGAGGTAAAAAAACAGTAAAAGAAGCCTGCGCAGAAAAAGGCATTGACAGTGCAAGGGTAGAACAAGAATTACAAAAAATTGACCAAATCCCTGCTTCAAGGCCCCTCCCTTATAATGAATGGAGTTTAGATTTTTTAGCTGATTATATTGTAAATACACACCATAGTTATATAAGAAAGTTTTTACCAGATATAAGGATTTATGCCGAAAAAGTAAATCGTGTTCACGGAGCTAGGCATCAAGAATTAGAAAGAATATATGAATTAGTAGAAGCAGTCAATGCAGAATTAGGTGCCCATATGATTAAAGAAGAAAAGATTTTATTCCCTTACATAAAGGCATTAGTAATAGCTGAGAAAGGAATTGCCCCTATACAAGCATCACATTTTGGTACGATACAAAATCCAATTAATATGATGGAAATGGAGCATGAAGCAGTTGGCGAATATTTAGCTGAAATTAGAAGTTTATCAAATGACTATACTCTTCCATCTAATGCTTGTGCTAGTTATAGTTTGTTATATAGAATGTTGCATGAATTTGAAACAGACCTTCATTTGCATATTCACTTAGAAAATAATATCTTGTTCCCAAAGTCATTGGTACTAGAAAATAATAAATAAAAGAATGCTGAGTGTAACTTGTAAAACTGCCATTAAAGCCGTAGTAATTTTAGCCTCTAAAATAGATACAGATAATAAAGCTAGTATCAAAGAAATTGCTGATGATATCAATGGCAGTGAACATACTGTAGGCAAATTGTTGCAAAAACTCGTAAAAGCCAATGTAATAAAAAGCAGCAAAGGTCCTACTGGCGGTTTTTATATTAATTCAAAACAAATGCAAATAGCCATTATTAAAATAATAGAAGCCATTGACGGTGACGAGGTATTTAAGGAATGTGGATTAGGGCTAAGCACCTGTTCGAGTAAAAGACCTTGCCCAATTCACAATGACTACAAAAAGGTACGTGACCAATTTGAACAATTTTATAAAAATAAAACTGTTGCTGATTTATGTAAAACAGTAAATAATGGAAGCGGATTCTTGGTGTAAAAAAAAGAAAATTTAATACCTTGATTATGATTCAAATCACATAAAAGCCTCGACACAATTAATAGATTTGTTTTAAATACCTAATTAAAATAAATCAAATGAAAAACTTATTAATTGTATTTACAGGCGTATGTTGTTCTCTATTATTTGGATGTAATAACAACACTGAATCAACAAAAGAAAGTGTTAGTCCTTCTGAAAAGATGGCAGGCCAATCAGGCGTTCAAGACGATGTATCACAAAAAAATGTAGTACAAATTGCTATTGGCAGTAAAGACCATTCTACATTAGTAACTGCTGTTAAAGCAGCAGATTTAGTTGACGTATTAAGCAATACTGGTCCTTTTACCGTTTTTGCACCAACCAATGACGCATTTAATAAATTACCCAAAGGAACAGTTGAAGGTTTACTAAAAGCAGATAAAAAAGATGCACTAACTGATATACTTCAATACCATGTTTCTGTGGGAGTATATAAAATTGAATCATTTAAAGATGGGCAAATACTAGGACAAGTAAATGGTAGCAATATAACAGTTACAATAAAAAATGGGAAAGTAATACTTAATGGTTCAGCAACAATTATCGCTTCAATTCCTGCTTCAAATGGCATAATACATGTTATTGATGGTGTACTACTACCTCCACCGCAAAAATAATAGATCCATTTTACGCTATAGAAGGATTTCAAAATCAAAGAGGCTGTATCAAAATGATGTAGCCTCTTTGATTTTTGTAATATAATAATATAAATTAATGCTGAATTTGATGTTGTAATACTTTTGCCTCAATAAGCTTAGCAATACTTTTAGCCCTTTGTTTTGCCAGATTGGCTGTTGGACCTTTAAAATAAGCATCAACAACTTTAACAAATATTGACACCCATCTAGTGAAATGCTTTGATTCTAGAGGTTGAATATGTTGTAAATGTTGGTGTAAATTCATAGGATTACCAGTATAGTTTCCGGAAAAGAAAAGGGCATTTTCCCAGAAATTACACATGATTGGCAAATGTGATTCCCAATTAATTTTTACAATATCAGTAAATAGGAACCCAATTAAATTATCGGATTTTACTTTATTGTAAAATGCAGAAATCATTAATTCTATATCGGTTCTATTTAAGATGTCTTTTTTCAAGTACCGTAATTTATAAATGAAGTAATATTAAATTATAAATCCTTTTTATTAAAATTTCTAATTGAAAAAAACACAGGGAAAAATACCCAAAACATTAAAATAGAAAAAGAAATTATCATTCCAGAAGATGTTCCAAAAAAGTCTTTAAAGATTGCTCCAGTATAACCCATCATAGCTGATACATCTAATTGCAATAAAATTAAAATTCTCGACAAATCAATTGGATTAAAAGAACTAATAATAATCATTATTTTATCTAATGGATAATCAGCAAATTGAAAAAGAAAAAACAGTACTAAACCATCAAAAAGAATGGTAAAATACAACCAAACTAAAATGGCAAATCCTATTCCCTTTGCCTTATCCCTTGTTTTTACACTAGATAGCATGGCAATTGCAATAAATACATTACTTAAAATAATTCCAATCCCAATCAACATAGCACCTATTGCATTTGGTTGAAAAATAATAATTGGCAAGCCAATGCCTATCAGTAATGAAAAAGAGAAAGAAGCAGACAACCCAATAAATAAACTCAACCAAATAGTTTTTCTTTTTAGCGGTTGACTAACAAGTAACTCAATAAACTCCGCACTATTATATAAATAGATAGTTGAAAACATAATACTTACCAATGGCACTATTAAAAGAATAATATTCAACATACTTAATAATCCTTTTGCAGGATTTTCATCTAAACTAAACACACTAAAAGTTGTAACTAGTAAGAATAATGTATAAAACAGCATTATCCTATTTCTTAGGATGTCAGTTATAACATATTTTATTATTTTTTTCATACTAAATTCTTTTATAAACCAAATGATGTAATCTTAGATTGCCCCATTACACTTGCAACAGCTTTTGTTAATTTCTTTTCACCAGTATCAAAACATAATTGGTCAATAGTTTTATGAAAAAGCAATTGACCATCTTGCATATAAACTAGTTGTGTAACTAATTCATCTAATTCACTTAAAACATGAGATGTAATTAAAATTAATTTTCCCTTATTTTTTTCGGATATGATCTTTTCTTTAAATATTTCAGAAGACACTGGATCTAGCCCTGCTGTAGGTTCATCTAAAATCAGTACACTAGGATTAAATAGAAATGCTAAACAAGCACTCACTTTTTGACGCGTACCACCAGAAAGTGTACGCATACGTTTGTTATATAAATCAGGTATCCCAAATGATACAATCAAATCATCATCTAATGAAATAGCATCACTTCGAATGTCCTTCATCATTTCTATAACATCTCCAATAGTCATATTATCTGGATATCTGCCAATTTGTGGCATATAACCAATATGATTTCTATAATGCCAATCGTGTAAAATATTATTTCCATTAAATGTAATAAAGCCTGAATCAGGCACAACCATTCCTAAAATACTTTTAATAATTGTTGTTTTACCACTGCCATTAGGACCAACCAATGCAATGCACTCTCCTCTATTACAAGTAAGGCTTACATTATTGAGTGCCGTTAATTTGCCGAATTTTTTTGTAACATTAGAGGCTATAATCATAAGATAATGTATTAAAATTTCCTTTTCATTTGTGGCTTATTATCCTTTAATCCTTCAGGCGTAATACTAGGAATTAATTTTTCAGTCTTGTCTAACAATGCTGTTATAAAACTTCTAAACAAAATCATAGCAGTTGGGTATTTTTCTACAATCATTGAATACATACTTACAGGATGATATGGTATATCCCCTACTCTATCTTTATTTAAATCATACCCATCGTATTTATCCCAATAATTATTGTTAAATGTGTTTAGTACTAAAGACCCATTAGTAGAAACATCAAAAGTGTTTCCAATAAAATTATTATTACCTACTTCTATTTCCATACAACTAGCTTGAATTTTCATTCCCCAGCCATTGTTTTCAAAGCTATTTTTTTTAACTAGCAATCGACTTGCTCCTTCCATATATATACCACTAGTATTTTTATTGAATACATTTCCTTCTATATAGCTATCTGAAATTTCTTTTAATAATAAGCCATAAGAAGCGTCACCCCAATTCTCTTGAAATGTATTACTATACATCTTTACACCATGCGAAAACATAACAGCAACGCCTGCACCATTCGCTGTAAATAAATTAGCGATATAGGCATCATTGTTCGAAAACATAAAATGCAATCCGTATCGAATATTTTTAAATGAGGTATTCCTCCATATAATTGAATTGGTTACAAACTCAAAATATATACCATCTCTATGTCCAGTAATAGTATTTCCAATAATTTTCATGCTATCACTTTTCCAACAATGGATGCCATTGCCACTTTGTTGTTCTTCTAAATTATTTGCATGTAATTCGTTATTTTGTATGGTACAATTTTTACCATATTGTGTATAGATACCAAAAAAAGTGTCTTCTAATATATTGTTCTTAATTACAACATCCCTAGAATCATAGATTTTAATACCACCCAAATCTTCTATACTTGACACACCAGAATGAATGATTTTAAATCCGTCAACCACAACAGCATTGGCTTTAACTGATACTACTTCATATTTTTTTTGACCATCCAAAACAGGATAACCAATGCCTTTTAAATATATCTTCTTATTTACAATTAAATTCTTTTCGTAATAATGTCCAGGATATACTATTACGGTATCTCCATCCTTTGCTGAACATATAGCAGCAGTTATTGAAATAAATTGTTTCGATTTGCCAACACATAAAACATTTGCGCCAAAGGAATCAACACAAATGAGTAATGTCAATATATAGCATATCATTTTCATTCTATCACCTCATTCCATGAAACTTTTTTAGCCTTGTATAGCATTTGAATTTGCTGCATTTCTTTTGAATCGCTAAATGCAGCGTAGAAACCTTTCATAGGAGTTACAAATAAATCGCTTTTTAAAACATAAGCATCTGATACTTTCAATAACTCATGTGAACCACTAAAGTCAACTAAATATAATTGACCAATCTCTTTTTTTTCTACAATATTATTCTGCAAAAAACTGATCATACATTGCGTATCATCAAATTTATACACCTTCCCTTTTTTTGTAACAATTTCTGAACCAAACTTATTATCGGATATGGTCATTTTACAGAAATGACAATTATCTCTCCCTAATTTTATTGGATCGGATTGAATATTACAACTGAATAAACCCAATGACAAAAAAAACAGCACTAAATGAGTATTTCTAATTTTTAAATATTGGTTAACGCGTTTTTGTTCAAAAACTACTACCCCTAACAAAGCAAGGCCTACCAAAATAAATATCCAACCCCCAATATCAGGAACTGAATAAGCCCCAAAATTTAATAACTGTTTAAACCCAATTAATGGCGGCTGATAAGCCATGCCTGGAATACGGATGGCAGCATCAGGATTTAAATCATGTCCGTATTGATACTCCCATCTCCAAAAATCAATCATTGCAGTAATTCCAAAGAATAAAAAACAGCCCAATAACACATTCATCAACTTACGCTTACCAACAAAGGCCGCCAACATAAAGAAAACACTAAAGAAAATAATAATGCCTGGTATAACCTTAAATTCCAAGAAATCTTTCTCGTGCAAGGTTTTCATGCCAATATAATGATTGAGCCCATTGATAATATCTACACTCCCTCCTAATTTATTGGCAAAAATCAGCATAACTAAACCTTCAGGATATTGTGGCGCATTTAATTCAATACGCCAGATTGGAAGAATCAATACTATTAACAATGCAATAGCACAAATCACTAATATTGTTCTTGTGCTTTTTTTTAAAATCTGCATACATCATTTTTTAATAACCCCATAGAAAAAATCAAATACCTATTAGAGGAGATTAATGTCAATCTCCTCTAATACCATATTTTCTAGAATCCTATTGTGTTTTAATACTATTTAGTCTTTACTGTTTCTTTAGGCAAATTAGTGCCTAAACTATAGGTTAAAGGCACAGAACTACCAGCAGGTGATACTCTAACATATCCTTGCATTTCTTGGTGTAATGCACTACAAAAATCAGTACAATAAATAGGGAACATACCTACACGGTCTGGTGACCATTTTAGTGTTTGTGTTTCACCTGGCATGATTAATAATTCAGAATTAACGGCGCCTTTAACAGCAAAGCCATGTGGCACATCCCAATCTTGTTCTAAATTGGTCACATGAAAATATACCTCATCGCCCATTTTAATTCCTTCAATATTATCAGGCGAAAAGTGAGAACGTATTGCAGTCATATAAATATGTACTTTATTTCCTTCTCTAACTACTTTTGTTGTGCCTTCACCTTTTGACACATATTTGTTTTCATTCTCTTCTATTTTGTAAAACTTCACAGAATTCTTACGAATAATTTCAGCTTCAACTGCTTGTGCATAGTGTGGTTCTCCAATAGTTGGAAAGTCAAGTATTAATTGCATTTTATCGCCACTAATATCATATAACTGTGCACTCTGTGCTAGTTCAGGACCAGTAGGCAAATAACGATCTTTAGTAATTTTGTTATATGCGATTAAATATTTTGGAGAAGGTTTTTTACTATCACCTCCTGGAATACAAATATGTCCTACAGAATAATAAGTAGGTACTCTATCTAATACTTTTAAATCTTTGATATTCCATTTTACAACTTCACTAGATACAAAAAAAGAAGTATAGGCATTTCCTTTACCATCAAATTCGGTGTGCAAAGGCCCTAGTCCTGGCTTTTTTACTTCGCCATATAAAGCAGCTTCGTATTTAATTACTGGAATACCATCGTACTCTCCAATATAATCTTTGCTAGCAATGGCTTTGATAATTTTATCAAAACTAAATACTGGAATCAATGCTGCTAATTTACCACTGCCAACAATATACTCTCCTGTAGGATCAACATCACAACCGTGTGGTGATTTAGGACAAGGAATCATATAACAGATATCTTTTAATTCTTTGGCATCTAATACAATTACTTGTGTTTTTATAGTTGAAGTTGCAGTATGCGTTTTTTCATTATATCTATTACTAGCATACTTTACTGCTTGCTTTCTACCTTTACCTGCCTTTAGGTACTCTTCTGCTTTTTTCCAATTAACAGCCATGATAAAATCTTTATCACGTTGAGATGCATTTACTTCTAACAAAGTATTTGCTTGTTCGGTATTGTAACAACTAAAGAAAAACCAACCGTGTGATTTACCCTTACCTGCATGACTTAAATCGAAATTAACACCAGGACATTGAATTTGAAAAGCAATTTCCATTTTACCATCGCCTTTATCTACGCTAATAAAACTTAGTGTCCCTTTGAAATTTTGTTTATACGTATTAATAGGAACGTCTCCATTTACATTATCTGGAGGGACACTAAACCTTGTGCCAGCAACAACATACTCTGTATTTTCAGTTATAAATGGAGAAGAGTGATTTCCTGCGCTATTTGGTAATTCAATAATTTCTGCGGTTCTAAAAGTTGTCAAATCAATACGCACTACACGTGGTGTATTATTTGCATTTCCAAAAACCCAACGACCATCTATTTCGCCATTTGTTTGAGACATTTCTGGATGGTGTAAATCATCCCATGGCACAAATCCATGAGAGGTATTTAACATTGGTTTGGTTTCTTCACTATAACCATATCCTTTTTCTGGATCAACTGAAAAAGCAGGGATTACTCTTAATAGTCTGCCACTAGGCAATCCATACACAGCCATTTGACCACTGAAACCGCCTGAAACAAAATTATAATAACTATCATACTTACCAGGCGCCACATAGGCTTTTGCAGCAGCATCGGCACTAACTGCGTTTCCTGCATTTTTTGGTTTGCAGGATTGCATCCCGAATAGAAGTGTAAAAGCAGCAGTTGCAAGTACACTTATTTGATTTTTTTTCATACTATAACAATTAAATGGTTAATACAACATCAGAGAATTTTAAACTGATTGTTTATACTGAAACAAAAACTATTTTACGCCATCATTCTTACGCATATATTCATATAAATTCCTAGCATCGTCATCCGATAAATTTTGATTGGGCATACGTACCAAGCAAATTTCTAACTGCGCTTGTGCTTTAGGATCTTTTGTAATCATTGCATCTGTATTAGTGATGAAATTCATAATCCAAGGAGCTGTATATCTTTTTGTAACACCAGTCCAACCAGGACCTACTAATTTTTCTGCAGTTGTTTTATGACAGCTACTACATTTTACAGAGAAGATCTTAAGGCCTTTATCAGCCATTGTTATATTTAATTTATCTGAAACATCCACTGTTTTAAATTTTCCTTCTCCTCTATTAGGATCATAAGAATTATTGTCTGTAGATTCTGACTTAACTGTGGCACTTGAAGGTTCCCCATCTTGATTACCACAAGAGTAAATACCAACTAAAATAATTGTTGCCAAAAAAAACCGCTTCATACTTATTGATTTATAAATGATAATTTAATAACACAAGATTACAGCGCTATTTTTTTTCATTTTATGCGTGGAATCATATAGGTATTTATAACGGAAATTAAATGCCAAGGCTCAATACAAAAAGGGCAAAACATGATATTAATCATATCTACAGCCTTCAAGCGTCAGCTAAAAAGACGCATTGAAAAGATAATTTCATTGAACAAAAACTAATCTCAACTCAATGATTAATACCGATTTACTACTAGCTTGGGGTGCTGTTTATAAAAAAATCAACACTGGAGAAGTTATTTTTAAAGAAGCCACTCAGTGTCATTTTTATACTCAGCTAGTTAGTGGTAGGGTTAAATGGGTAAATATTGATGACGAGGGCAAAGAATTCATTCAAACAATTATAGAGCCTGGAGAATGCTTTGGTGAAATTCCCCTATTTGACGAAGGAACTTATGCAGCAACTGCTTTGGCTGAAGAAGAATCAGTAATAATTAGATTACATAAAGCAAGTTTTATACAACTCATAAAAGAGAATCCTGAAATACATTTTGCCTTCACCAAACTTTTAGCAAAACGTGTTCGATTTAAATTTTTACTATTAAAAACGATTGCACTGCACGCTCCAGAGGCTCGAATAGCTACACTAATTAATTATTTAAAATCAGAGAATAAAAACTTTTGCCCAAAATGTAATCAGCTAAAACTAACCAGACAACAAATAGCAGATATGACAGGATTAAGGGTTGAAACAGTTATTCGCACAATTAGAAGTATGCATAACAAAGGTAGTTTGATCATTGAAAAAGGAAAGGTGTTTTGTTAGTGATATGATTAGAATCATACTATTTTTTAATTACTACCCATTATTTTGCGTTAAATAATTGGTATGCAATTTGGCTTTTATCGTTCAATTAGGTATGCATTTATAAACCTATTTTTGGTTTCTTTTATTGGCGTTATTCTCAGGTATAAGATCGCTTTTTCTTTCCCATTTATAGACCAAAAACACCTGTTACACGCACATTCTCATTTTGCTTTTACAGGATGGATATCACATGCGCTAATGGTATTGCTTTTGTTTTATCTAACTTCAAAATCAAAACAAAGTTTAAATAAAAGATATGACGCTTTGATTCTTGCCAATTTAATTTCTGCTTATGGCATGCTAATTAGTTTTACAATACAAGGATATGGCTTTTGGTCTATTGGCTTTTCGAGTTTTTCTATTATTACCTCTTATTTATTTTCCATTCTTTATTGGAAAGACCTAAACAAAATACCTGCATTTTCAATTAGTCATTTATGGTTTAAGATGGCACTTATTTGTAACGCTTTATCCTCTATTGGTGCATTTGCGCTTGCTATTATGATGGCAACAAAAAACTTAGAACAAAATTGGTATTTGATTGCTGTATATTTCTATTTACACTTTCAATACAATGGATGGTTCTTTTTTGCAGGAATGGGCTTATTAAATACAATTGTGGAGCAAATGCCAAACATTCAAAAAAAACTAAAAATTGTTTTCTGGCTTTTTTCAATTGCTTGTATACCTGCATTCCTTCTTTCTACACTTTGGTTACAGCTTCCTAGCACTTTATACTTAATAGTCATATTAGCAGCCTTAGCTCAATTTATTGGATGGATCTATTTTTTATTGCTATTAAAAAAGAATAGCCATTTTCTTAGTATTTATTTTCCTAAAAACACATCATGGCTTTTTGTTTTATCCGCAATGGCGCTCACTATAAAATTATGTTTACAACTAGGTTCTACATACCCATCCCTAAGTCAACTTGCATTTGGATTTAGGCCAATTGTTATTGGATACTTACACCTTGTATTATTAGGCGTAATTACTATTTTTTTAGTAGGATATATTTTATTAATCTCCAAACACAACTATAATAAAAAGGTGTTTTTAGGTGTGCGAATATTTGTTGCCGGAATTATTATAAACGAAACACTTTTAATGACACAGGGAGTTGCAGCATTAGATTATATAATTGTTCCAAAAATTGATATGATGCTTTTTACTGCAGCATTAATAATGTGCCTAGGAATATTATATATCAATATACAAATCAAGCATCCTGCCAGAACTATTGAACCTGAATCAAATTTGTAGGAAAAGGTTTTGTATTCCAATATTGGTGTATGGCCAATGCTGCCCCAATTGCGGATGCTTGTGGAACAGATGCTGCAGACACTTTGTTATTTGGAAAAGCAGCTGCTAGCAAATTCATATAAACAGGATTACTACTAAATCCACCATCAACAAAAATATTTTCTACCATTGAGCCACTTAATACCAAATTAGTACTTTTAGTTTGCTGATCAATGATATCTGCAATTAATCGGTGGTAAGCTGCTTCGTAATTTGCAAAGTCCGAAAGCGCTCTTGCTACAAATGCAGATTGTTGCAACATTATTTCTCCGGTGAGTTTTTTTGTTGTTTTCGCCATTTTTTTGGGCGGAGTTAATAATGCCGCATTGAATGCTACTGTTTTATAATAATCAGCTGGTTGGTTAAAATGTGCTGCAAGTTTTTTTACTTGTTGTTCGTGTTCATATCCAGCAAATAATCTAGATGCTTTAACGGGCAACCCTTTATATGACAAATAACACAAACAATCTTGGTGTAGTTCATAGTCCGATAATATGGTATGATTAAACGGATGCAATGTAATACACCATGTGCCAGTACTTAACAAAACAAATGGCTCTGTAAATGAAACCAAATAGGGAATCAATGCTGCAGAACTATCATGCAATCCTACTCCTACTTGAATTCCATCATTAATTGTTCCTGCTATTGAATCACTATTTTTTATTGGTGCCAATTTACTATCAATGCCTTCTTTGTTCACCCAATGATGATAACAACTATTTTGAAAATCCCAAAGATGTGTATGACAACCAATGCTAGTTAAATCTGTATGGAATGCTTTAGTTAAAATAAAACTTAAGTATTGCGGCAAATGCAATGCATATTTTATTTGATTGTAAATGGTTGGCTTTTCGTATTTAATTCGATACAATTGCAAACCAGCATTCAAACTACCTAATACAGGTGATGCAGTTTGTTTTGCCAACATGCTTTCTCCGCCATATGTTTTGTAAAACTGTTTACTAAGTGCAGGCGGATAAGGCTTTAAATAATTATATAATGGCAACAATGGCTTACCTGATTCATCGAGATAAACAAAACTCGCACCATATCCCGAAAAATTAACTGCTTTAATTTCAAACGCATTATTGGTTAATAGATTTTGAAATTCCGCTGTTATCCAATTGGTTAATTTATTGAGGTCTTCACAAGCAAAACCATCTTCGTCTGTTATTTCGTTGAATTGAGTAGCTACTTCGTGTACTAATTGATAGTCTTCATCTAACAATAAAAGTTTCTTATTGGTTTTGCCAATATCAAAAATTAGTATCACGGGAGTTGCCTGCATTATAAACCTGTTGCTACTGATTTACTGCCGCGATCCTTGGTTAATTGTTCCCTTATTTTTTCTGATCTAAAGAATTGAATTGGATTCAATGCTCCGCCTGATCTTAGCCTTGCTTCAGCAACAATTGAACGTACATCAGTTCTAAAAGTATCTTGCAATATTTCTTGCGCAGTAGCTACATCATTATTGTCTTGTGCTAACACCAATGCTTTACGATCTACCAAAAGCGCTTGCGCATAAGCTATTTGAATGGCTTCTACAGACTGTAAAAGGTCTTCTAATGGATCTTTCACATTATGACTAGCATCAATCATCCAACCAAGGTCTTTGGCGTGATTCATGCCTCTTGCATCCATTCCTTCTACTAGTTCATTGAAAATTAAAAATAACTGATAGGGCTTCATGCTACCTACTGTTAAATCATCATCTCCGTATTTACTATCATTAAAATGAAATCCACCTAATTTACCTTCCATTAATAATAAAGCAACAATTTGTTCAATATTGGCATTAGGCAAATGATGGCCTAAGTCTACTAATGTGGCAGCTTTGTTGCCTAGTTTATTGGCATATAATAAAGATTGTCCCCAATCACCAACAGTCATTGAATAAAAGTTTGGTTCGCAACATTTGTATTCAACAAACATTTTCCAATCATTTGGCAGTGCACCATAAATTTCTTCTAAACTTTCAAGCGTATTTTGAAATGCTTTTCTAAAATTTAGTTGACCAGGAAAAGTACTGCCATCACTTAACCAAACAGTCAAAGCTTTTGAACCTAATTCAACACCGTGTTTGATTACTTCAATATTGTGATCGATTGCTTGTTTACGTACCGATTTATTTACATGCTGTAATGAGCCAAATTTATAACTCAACGCTTGATTAGGTTGGTCTTGAAATGTATTTGAATTAACTGCATCAAATTGTAATCCATAATCGCTAGCTAATTTTTTAATGGCTGCATAGTTTTCAGGTATATCCCAAGGTATATGCAGGGATATGGCTCCGCTAGATTGATTCAATGCATGTAGTAATCCAACGTCTTCCATTTTTTCTTCTAAAGACCTTGGCTCGCCTGTGCCAGAGAATCTACCAAAACGTGTGCCACCAGTGCCTAGCGCCCAACTTGGAATGGCAATATTAAAATCAATTATTTTTTGAATAACAGTATCAACATTCTTTATTTCTGAAGCAGAAAAATCAAACTTTCTTTTGTGTGCAGACAGCAATGAATCATTGTGCGATGCAATCTTATTTTTTTCAACTAGCATATGCAATAGTTTTTAACGAACAAACGAATTGGCAATACCGCCATCAACATTTAAAACATTACCTGTAGATTTTTTCAACAAGCCACCAACAAATGCAAAACATGCATTGGCAATATCTTCAGGTAAAATGATTTCATTTAGTAAAGTACGGCCTGCATAATATTTTGGCAATTCTTCTATTGTAATACCATATGCTTTGGCCCTACCTTCTGCCCAACCTCCACTCCAAATATTACTACCTGAAATTACAGCATCTGGGTTTACAACATTCACACGAATTTTATCTTTCCCTAATTCGGCTGCATTCAATCTACTTAAATGCAATTGGGCCGCTTTAGCCGATCCATAACCAGCATTATTAGGCCCGCTTACTAGTGCGTTCTTACTAACAATATTAATTACATCTCCCCCAAAATTTTGTTTGCGCATAATGGCAATTCCTTTTTGGGTAACCAAAAACTGACCTTTCACCAATACATCATATAAAATATCCCAGTCTTTTTCTGTGTGGTCTTCAATTGTTTTTGAAATAGAAAGTCCTGCATTATTTACTACAATATCAATACCTCCAAAAGCCAATACAGCAGTTTGTATGGTATTATCAATTGTACTAGCGCCGGTTACATCTAAAATATCGGCAGCCACACTATCCTTACCAAATAAAGCAATGAATTCGCTTTTTGCTTCGGCCAAACGCTCTGCATTGTTATCATTTAAAACAACACAAGCACCCTCTTCTGCAAATCTTTTGGCAATAGCCTTTCCTATTCCGCCACCACTTCCTGTAATTAATGCAACCCTTCCACTTAAAGATTTAGGGCGAGGCATGCGTTGCAATTTGGCTTCTTCTAATAACCAATATTCTATATTGAATGCTTCTTGACGTGGCAATGAAGTGTATTCAGAAATGGCTTCTGCACCTTTCATTACATTGATAGCATTAATATAAAATTCTGCTGCAACCCTTGCTGTTTGTTTGTCTTTTGCAAAAGTAAACATCCCCACTCCTGGATATAATATTACAACTGGATTTGCATCACGTATAGCAGGGCTATTAGGGTGTTTGCAATTGTTATAATATTGCGCATACATTTCACGGTAGGCATCAAATAGCGGACTAATTTTTGCTTTTAGTTTTTCTATATCCAACAAGTCTTCATCAATAGCCAAATTCAATACTAATGGAGAAATTTTTGTTCTTAAAAAATGGTCCGGACAACTGGTACCCATTGCTGCCAATCTTACTAAGTCATTAGAATTTACAAATTCCAATACCCTTGCATCATTGGTAAAATGACCAATCATTTTTGTTTGAGAAGAACAAAATCCACGCAATACTGGTGCTATTGCTGCTGCAACATTCAAACTACTTAATGCATCTAAAGACTCCAGCTTTTGACCACCAAATATTGCGGTTTGTTTACTAATTTTTTCTTCTAAATAATTGGCACAAATTTCAATTACTTCTAAAGTATTAATATAACTTTCGTATGCTGTATCGCCCCAAGTAAATAAACCATGAGAACCCAACATAATACCACGAATACCTGGATTTTCATCTAGGCATTGTTTTAATTGAAGACCTAAATCAAAACCTGGTTTTTGCCATTTAACCCAACCAATTTTACCGCCAAATAATTCTTTGGTAATTTGTTCCCCATCCTTTGCTGCTGCTATTGCAATTGCTGCGTCTGGATGTAAATGGTCGATATGTTTAAATGGAAGAAATCCATGTAAAGGCGTATCAATAGAAGGTGCTTTCGAATCAAGATCGTAAATACAATGGTTAAATAAAGCCACCATTTCATCTTCATGATCTAGTCCGCGATACACGTTTTTTAAACTGCGAAACCTGTCTACATATAATGCAGCCAAACCATTGCGCTTCATAGTGCCAAGGTCTCCACCGCTTCCTTTCACCCACATCACTTCAGACTCTTTTCCTGAAACAGGATCAATTGCATTTGCCTTGCAGGATGTATTGCCTCCACCATAATTGGTTAATCGAAGATCTGCTCCTAATAAATTAGAACGATACACTAATAAAGCTACTTCATCGCCAGCCATTGATGCAGCTACCGCATCATCCCATAAATAACTTACTTGTTTAAAATCTTTTCTTACGTTGCTCATAACTCATTTACATTTTATAAAATATCTTCCAACAATCAAATTATAATTTGATTGGCTTAATAGCATTGCCATATCCAACAAGTAAAACAGATAAAACAATAATGGCTATACCTGCTATAATAGTTAAGATTGTTTTTTTGCTTACTCCTTTCCATTCTTTTAAAATTAATCCCCACATATTGGCAACTAAAATAATAAAAGCCATGTGTAAAATCCAAGAACTTGCGCCATTACCTAGTTTACTTTCTCCCATACCATAAAAGAAGAATTGTAAAAACCAAGTGGTACCAGCTAATGCTGCAAAAACATAATTACTTAATAGCGGTGTTTTTTTATTGGTGTAATCAGCAAAAGTTTTGTTACGTGCATTCAATATCATACACCAAATAAAATTAGTGGTTAACCCGCCCCAAAGTATCACTACATAAGTTACGTTGTTTTGGTACAAGAAATTCCCTTCTCCCACATGAGCTAGTTTCCATATTTCATTAGCAGTAATAGCCATTGGCTTTCCAGCTTCTAATCCAAAATTAAAACAGGCACTTAATACACCAGATACAATAGCCACAAACATGCCCAATCCAAATTTATATTCAGATTTAATTTCCATGCCATGTGGGTCTGTAGCAGTTGATTGAGAAAGTTGTTTTTCTTTCATCATGCCTGCTTTTCCAGCAACAATAATTCCTACCACACATAATGCCAATCCAGACAAAACAGTAATACCC
>CAIKZP010000070.1 GCA_903831935.1 uncultured Bacteroidota bacterium
CAGTGGGAACTTTCCTTGCAGATTCATAAATACATTAATGTGCCTTAAATTGTATCTATGAGAAAACTCATCATTCTTTTTGCCTTTTTATCGATAGTCAATTTTGCTAACTCGCAGACAGAAAAAGACAACTACAAACAAGCGTCAACAAAATTTGTGTCTTTTTTTAATAAAAGCAAAAATGACAGTATTGTAGCGATGTTTTCTTCCGAAATGAATGCGGCCTTACCAATTGAAAAATTTACTAAGGTAAGTGCAGGGTTAAAATTGCAACTAGGATCTATTAAGAAAATAAGATTTGTCAGATTACAAAGTGCGTCAGCATTATACGAAACTACTTTTGAAAAGGCAGTCTTAGGAATGACAATAACATTGAATCCAAAGAATGAAATTGCAGGTTTATTATTTAAACCCTTTACCGAAGCAAAAGAAATTATAAGAAATACCACTAAAATGAAATTGCCGTTTAAAGGGGAGTGGACGGTTACATGGGGTGGAGACTCAAAGGAGCAAAACTATCATATTGAAAGCGTTGCTCAAAAGAATGCTTTTGATATCTTGATTAAAGATGAGCAAGGTTCTACCCACAAAGGTACAGGGGAGTCTAATGAAGACTATTATACTTTTGGCATGGAATTATATGCACCCTGCGATGGTGAAGTAGTATTGGTTGTAGATGGTGTAAAAGATAATATTCCAGGAGTTCTAAATCCTATTTATATACCTGGGAATACTGTTATAATAAAAACCGCCACTGGTGAATTTGCTTTCTTTGCACATTTTAAACAACATTCCATCGCCGTGAAGCAGGGTCAGAAAGTAAGCACAGGAGCATTATTAGGTTTGTGTGGAAATTCCGGGAATTCTTCAGAAGCTCATTTACATTTTCATTTACAAAATGTGGAGGACATGACAAAGGCAACTGGTGCTAAATGTTATTTTGATCAACTTAAAGTAAATGGAGTATTAAAATTGGATTATTCTCCAGTCAAAGGAGAAAAGATAGAAGCTGGAAATTAGACTCTTTGTTTCTTCTTCTTTTTGCTGCTGTTGGTCTTTAGCCATTGCGCTTGTTCCTTGGCTTCCTTTAAGGTAACTGCAGGCTGCTTGGATAAGATGATGGTGCTTAACTTGGCTCTTTCCAGAAAGGATATATTGTATGTCATCTATCATGCAGTATTTAGTTAAGCAAAGTTAATCAATTATTTCAATCATTCTGTTGGTGCACTGTTCTTCATTAATCCCCCTTTTATTTTGGTCAAAATCATTGATTTTAAGCATAATAAATAACTCCACCAGTTTGTGTAATTCCCTCAAATTCCTACACATTTGGTTAGAATGTAGCCAAGAATAATAGATGAATTCAGAAAGTCGACTTTAGTGGCCAACTTTTTTTGTTTCGAAAAACCAAGCAATATATTTTTCAATTTGAGAGCCTAGATAATATGGTAGGTTAAGAATTTTGTATTTCTTTCCATTTTGAGTAATGGCATCTGTAATATTTAAAGCACCTGCATAAAATCGAATAGCAAAATTGTGCGGAGCTATATCCATGTAACTATGTAGTGATTTTAGTGTACCTACTTTACCAGACTTAACTTCAATGGGTATGATCAATCCATCGTACTGAAATAGATAATCAACCTTGGCAGTTGATTCTTTTTTTTCTCTTACCCAAAAGTGCATTGAGCTTAGTGCATTATATTGAAATGCTAATAATTCTTGACCAATTAAATGTTCAATTAATGTTCCTTGGTAAATACTATTTAAATCTACAGTGCCTAAAATTTCTTTCTGTATGCCAACAAAATAATTTAGTAATCCTGAATCCAAAATTTGTAACCTTGGTGATTTTTTTATGTCAGGAACCATTGGAAGGGTAGCCGTTGTAGAAGGATATACCAATTGCATGAGTAAGGCCTTTTCTAAAGTGCGTAATGATTCTCCCATTTCGCGCGACTTATAGGCTGAGTTACCAAAACCTTCAAATTTTATTCTTTTGCCAGCTTGGGCGAAAGAATTTTTTATACAATGCCTTAAGTGTAAAATTTGCGAATTGCTTTTTGCATATTTTTCAACATCATCCATATACCCACTTATTAAGGAATCATAAATAGGGCCTAATGTGACAAGATCTTTATGTGTTGCGTAATGTTGAACTATTTCCGGCATGCCTCCTATTAAAGCATAAGTATGAAACAAACTTAATAATTTTGTTTGGGCAAATGCAGCTACTGGGACTTCTGTTAACTTTTCTAATGCTGCGTTCTCACCAATAGCCGATAGGAATTCTGGAAATGAAACTGGCCTAATTACTTTATATTCAACACGGCCAATTGGGAAACTAATGTTCTTGTCAAATAAAGTTTCAAGCATACTTCCAGCAGCAATGACAGAAATTTCAGGAGCTAGCTCATAAAAATACCTAAGTATATTTAAAGCCTTTGGCACTTCTTGTATCTCATCAATAAATATTAATGTGTTACTTTTTTTGCCTACTGTTTTATTTTTAAGAAAAAATAATGTGTTTATTAAATTCTCAATGGATGTGAAATTTTCAAAGGGTTCTTTGTCTTCTGATAGTTCTAGATTTAAATAGATATATTGTTCATACTGCGCTGCAAATTGATTCACAAGTGTAGTTTTTCCAACTTGCCTAGCACCTCTAATTACAAGTGGTTTACGGGGTATATTTTGCCTCCATTTTTCAAGTTCCAGTAATAGCTGCCTCTTAAACATGTAATAAAGATAGGGTAAAAAATATAAATAACTGTAACAAAGTTATGGTAAATTAATGTCTCTTTTGTAGTAAAGAGACCCATTTGCGAGTTCTTTTTTGGGAAAAAATGGCTTTATTAATAAAAAGAAAACCTACTATTATAATGAGAAACTATGATTGTAATTTAATAACAGTTGAGCAATCTTTTAAGTAGACCTTTTGTTCGGCAACTTATGATACTTCTTAATCTATATTGATATTTTCTACAATTGCTAATTTTCAATAACTGATTGTCCAGCTTCCTTCTTCCACCTCCGCTTCCAATTCTCCCAAATCCCATCCGCAATAGCCAATAAAAAGTTGAATATCTTGTTTATTGGCACCCCTGATGTTGATGGCTTCGATCACTTGCTCCATATTACCACCCCAATAAAGACCATTGGACATTTTTGTGCCCCCATCAATGAGATCGGGTAGTTTGTGCAATACAAATAGGTGTTCTCTATCAACTGGGCCGCCATCCATCAGTGGAAATGGTTTAATGTAGTTGAATTCAATTAGTTCATGCAACGACTTTTCAAAAGGTTTATTGGTTACAAACCCTATGCTTCCCTCTTCATTGTGTTCAACGAGCAGAATGGTTGTATTCTCGAAGAAACTGCCAATCAACGCGGCAGTGCTTTTGATATAATATCCGGCTTTTAGATCACTCATAAGTTTGTGTGTCGTTAAAGAATGTGTACAGTTATAATGCAAATTATTATGCTGTAAATCATCAGTCTAAAGTAGACTAAAAAGTGGAGTTTTGTTAAAATCAAGGACCCACTTTAAATTGTAGGTACTTTGTTGTTTATGCATGAGGGTTAAGCAAAATTATATGACGCACAAAAAGACAGCAATTGTTTATCTTGCCAATACATAACAAATCATTCCATGAGAAAAATCATTTATGGGCTAATCGTAACACTAATTGTGGCAACTGGATTGGTATTTGCAAATCGTGCAATTAACAATGAAACTTCTAAAAAATTAATCCCTAAGCCAATATCTGCTGATGAAAAAAAAGCTGCAATGGAACAATGGGAGGCTACCCCTGAAGGTATTATGTACAAAAAATGGGAATTATCTCCTGCAGGTAAAAAAGTATTTGCGGCTGCTGCTAAAATAAGCAAGGCTGTTAATGATTCTTCTAATATGGAAGGAGTTGTAACCTCTCTTTCTCTTCCGCCAGGCTCAAGATTAGGTTTTGGACTGATGGTTAGGATTAATGGTGACGATTATATTCTTGCTTTTGGGCCAGAAAAGTCTGGTAAGGATATTCCGAATTTTAAAAATGAATTTGAGCAATTACATAGTCTAAAAGTTAACGACAAAATAATTATAAGAAGCCATAGCGTATCTCATGCTCCTAAGTATTCCTATCCAATTGTAGCGGGCGACTATGTAGAACGAGATAGTAAAATAATTTATAAACGGGCACCTCGTATAGGCGGTTGTTGAGTAAATAAATAATGAATTACGTTTACTTATATGCTTTGTTAAACAGCATGGACTCGTCGGTTCAATTTTGTTAAAAAGGTTAATATCAATTGCATTAATTTACATCTATGAAAAATTTAATCATACTTTTTTCCTTTTTATTAATACTTAATACAGCGATGTCTCAGGCAGAAAAAAACAACTACAAACAAGTGTCAACTAAATTGGTATCCTTTTTTAATGAAAGTAAAAATGATAGCATTGTTGCCATGTTTTCTCCAGAAATGAATGCAGCGCTTCCACTTGAAAAATTCACACAGGTCAGTGCAGGTTTAAAGATGCAATTAGGGTCCATTAAAAAAACAAGATTTATTAGACTTCAAAAATTATCTGCATTCTATGAAACTACTTTTGATAATGCAGTTTTAGGAATGACAATTACTTTAAATGACAAAAACGAAATTTCAGGATTATTATTTGCCGAATATAAAGAGGCAAAAGAAATTATTCGGAATGCTACTAAAATGAAATTGCCGTTTAAAGGAGAGTGGAATGTAACATGGGGAGGACATACTAAAGAGCAAAACTATCATGTTGAAAGTGTTGCTCAGAAAAATGCTTTTGATATATTGATTAAGGATAAAAATGGATCTACCCATAAAGGGACAGGTGCAACTAACGAAGACTATTATGCATTTGGAAAAGAATTATATGCGCCATGTGATGGCGAAATAGTATTGGTGGTAGATGGTATAAAGGATAATATTCCTGGCAATCTAAACCCAATTTATGTACCAGGAAACACAGTGATAATAAAAACAGCTACCGGTGAATATGTATTCTTCGCGCATTTTAAACAACATTCCATTGTTGTAAAGCAGGGACAAAAAGTTAGCACTGGAGAATTATTAGGTTTGTGTGGGAATTCCGGAAATTCTACTGAACCCCATTTGCATTTTCATTTACAAAATGACGAAGACATGGTTAAAGCAACAGGTGCTAAATGTTATTTTGATCAACTTAAAGTGAATGGCATATTGAAATTAGATTATTCTCCAGTTAAAGGAGATAAGATTGAAGTTGCGAATTAGCATGAAGGGCCATGACGGCAAGTAAAAACTAATTGATATCTTTGAATAGTTATTTGCATTTTATACATTATTCTTAAAAAATTCCTCATGCAACTTTCTTATAATCCTAAGTATCCCGCTATTGATGACCTTATAAAAAAAGCAAAATCAAAAATTCCAAAATTTGCTTTTGAATATATGGATGGAGGTTGTAATGAAGATGTGAACCTTTTTAAGAATACAAAAGAAATCAGGGATGTTGAATTGAAGCCCTATTATTTAAGGGCTCATAAAGATGCAAAATTAAACACCGAATTATTTGGACATGTTTATGATGCACCCTTTGGTATTTCGCCCATAGGCCTTCAAGGATTGGTTTGGCCCAATGCACCTGAAATTTTAGCTAAAGCAGCTTTTAAGCATAATATTCCTTTTGTTTTAAGCACGGTTTCAACTAGCAGTATAGAAAGAATAGGAGAATTGACAGAAGGAAAGTCTTGGTTTCAATTATATCATCCGGCAGAAAATGATATTCGAGATAAAATTATTGATAGAGTTGAAGCGGCTGGTTATCCAGTGTTGGTTATTTTAAGTGATGTGCCAACTTTTGGATACAGACCCCGAGATATTAGAAATGGCTTGGCTATGCCACCTAGAATGACCTTGAAAAATATCCTTCAAATCATGGGCAGACCAGAGTGGGCTTTAAAAACTTTGTATCATGGACAACCCTCTTTTGCAACCATGAAACCTTATATGCCTGATAACTTAAACATGAAACAGTTGGGTCAGTTTATGAACGCTACTTTTTCGGGTCGTTTGAACGAACAAAAAATTGCTGCAATCAGAGACCGTTGGAAAGGAAAACTTGTAATTAAAGGAATCGCTTCTGAAGAAGATACAGAAATGGCCATCAGACTTGGATTAGATGGCATCATTGTATCTAACCATGGTGGAAGACAATTAGATCCGGGTCAATCTAGTATTAAATCATTGCATCCCATTGTTGAAAAATACAGCAACCAAATTAAAATTATGATGGATAGTGGCTTACGTTCTGGCCCTGATATTGCCAGAACCCTTGCCAGTGGTGCTGATTTTACTTTTTTGGGAAGAAGCTTTATGTATGCAGTTGCTGCCTTAGGCCAAGAAGGCGGCGATCATATGATTTCAAGTTTAAAAGTTCAGTTGAAACAGGTGATGGATCAAATTTGTTCGTCTGAAGTAGCTGATCTTAAAAATCATCTGATAAAATAATATCCAGAAATATATTTTACAATATCATCAAAAAAACAAAGGACTCACTTTAATTGGTGGGTCCTTTGTTTTTTACTTAAATTTAAGCATATGAAAAAAAATCAAACTCTGCGCTTTAGTTATATTGGATGTATAACAAAGCTTCTTATGATTGTCGGCATTTTTTCAGTAAACATTTTAAATGCACAATCTGTTACAGAAAAAATAATTCAAGAAGAAAACAATCATTCACAATTGAAAACATTGGCTCACGAATTATTTGATAAAATCGGGCCAAGATTAGTGGGCACACCTCAAATGAAAAAAGCAAACGATTGGGCTGTTGAAAAATATTCCGGTTGGGGAATTACTGCACGCAACGAACAATGGGGTGAATGGAAAGGTTGGGAACGTGGTATCACACATATTGATATGCTTTCTCCTAGAGTAAAAAGTTTAGAAGGAACTCAATTGTCTTGGAGCCCGTCAACCAAAGGGAAGTCTATTAAAGCAGAATTGATAATCATTCCAGATGTTTTGGATTCAGCTGCATTTGCGAATTGGTTGCCCAATGTAAAAGGAAAATTTGTAATGATTTCAATGAATCAACCAACAGGAAGACCCGATGATAACTGGCAACAATTTGCAACGAAAGCATCTTTTGATAAATTAAAAAAAGAACGTACCGAACAATCAGATGCTTGGCGTAAACGCCTCAGTAAAACAGGGTATTCTGCAAAAATGCTTCCAATCATTTTAGAAAAAGCAGGAGCAGTAGGAGTGTTAACCAATAACTGGTCGAGTGGTTTTGGAGTTGATAAAATTTTTAATGCATACACTTCAAAAATTCCAACTGTTGATATTGCTTTGGAAGATTATGGAACCCTGTATCGATTAGTTGAATCTAATGACAATCCTATTATTAGTATTCAAACAGATTCAAAAGATTTAGGGGTAGTTCCATCATTTAATACCATTGCAGAAATAAAAGGAACTGAAAAGCCCGATGAATATGTAATGCTTTCTGCACATTTTGATTCTTGGGATGGTGGTCAAGGTGCAACTGATAATGGAACAGGAACATTAACTATGATGGAAGCTATGCGCATTTTAAAATTGGTTTATCCAAATCCTAAACGCACTATATTAGTTGGACATTGGGGTAGTGAGGAGCAAGGGTTGAATGGCTCTAGAGCATTTGTTGAAGACCATCCTGAAATTGTTAGTAAACTTCAAGCATTGTTTAATCAAGATAATGGAACAGGAAGGATAGTGAATATTTCTGGGCAAGGCTTTCAACATGCAGGTGAATTTATTACCCGATGGTTAGCAGCAGCTCCAAGTAATATCAAAGATTCGGTTAAAACTAATTTTCCTGGCGCACCAGGGGGCGGTGGGAGCGACTTTGCTTCTTTTGTAGCAGTAGGGGCGCCAGGCTTTTCTTTAGGCGCTTTAAACTGGTCTTATTTTAATTATACCTGGCATACAAATAGAGATACTTACGATAAAGTAATATTTGATGATTTGCAAAGCAATGCTATTTTAACTGCTATTATGGTTTATATGGCTTGCGAAGACAATGCAACACTACCAAGAGATAAAGCTGATATTACAACTGATAAAAGAACCGGACAGCCAGTGCAATGGCCAGTGCAAGTAAAATCAATTCGCAAAGGGCCTATTGCTCCAACAAACTAATACTAATAAAAAGTTATTTTAACTTTTGTAAAAGCTATAAAAAAATGAGGCCTCATGTAGGGCCTCATTTTTTTATAGCTTAACTTAAATAATTTTTATTTTAAGACTAGACAATTTAATTTTTACCCTTTGCTACAATAAAAGCTCCTAAAAGATCATAGCCCTTTTCATTAGGATGTAAACCATCTGAAAATAATGATTCATCTATTTTTTTGTCGGCACCTTGCACAAATAATTTTCCGGCATCGGCATACGTTATCTTTTCTTTTGAAGATAGTTTGTTAATTAATTTATTGACTTGTACAACCCTTTCTTCCATTCCTCTTCTTGGTAGAATTCCCATCATAAGAATAGTTGATTTGGGTTGTTTTAAATGAATTGCGCTGATTAATAATTGTAGGCCTTCAATGATTTCTTCATTAGTATTAAACTGTAAATTATTCGTGCCTATCATTAACACAATTTGTTCAGGAGAAAAATCATCTAACTCACCATGATACACTCTCCATAAAACATTTTCAATTCTATCCCAACCAAAGCCCATATTGACTACCTGCTTTGAACCAAAATATTTTTCCCATGCTTGTTTGCCATTGATCCTTGATGATATTGGGTTTCCGCCCCAAAAATGCGTAATAGAATTTCCAATAAAAGCAATACGTGGTTGATTCTCTTTTGTGTATTGTATTATTTGATTGTGTCGAGTTTCCCAATCATAAGTTGATGCATCTCTTCTTTGTGTAACAGGAATGGTTGTGCTACTTTTTCCTTCGTTTTCTAAAAAGATTGATTTAATCTTTTTTTCATAGGCGTCTGCATAATGCATCATCCCTATATCATTTGGATGTGTTCCATCAACTGTACTTTCAATATCTTGATTAATTTCTTCTTTTGTTAAGCGATAGATATTTTTTATGCCGGCTTTCCAAAGTGAATCGATTACTTCAGTCATCACTTTAATGGGCTCTTGGTAATCTTTTTTTCTTTGAGGGTTCATGCCTTCATCGGTAAAACCATCGTGTTCAGTTAGAAGTATTGGGATGCCTGGTTTTTTTGCTTGTAGTGCAACCACTGCATTCACTAGTCGTTTATGCAACTCGCCATTGGAAACATATACACCGGTAAGATTTGGTAAGCAATCCAAAACAAATAGGTTGGCATCAATACCAGAAATCATATCAATTAATTCAGTTTCTAATCTGCCATTTCCTGAAAATGCAAGGTTGATAATTGGTCGGTCTAATTTTCTTTGTAAAATATTTGTCCATGCTAATCCAGGTCTTGAAGCGCATCCACCTTGTGCTATTGAAGTTCCATAAACAACTATTGGCTTTTGCGTACTTGCTTTTATTGGTTTAAAAGAACTTTGTTTTGGGTAACTGATTTCCATCCATTTTACTGTATTGTATAATGGGAGATACAGATTGTATTCATGGTCTTTTACATGTTGGTCGTTGGTGCTAAGATTGCTAAAACGATATACAATCGTATCGCCAAAAGCATATTTCCCAGCAGCCCAAGACCATTTGCCATCAATGGTTTTAGCGTATAGGTCTATTCCACTTGCACCTGTTGCTGGCATATGTGGCATTTGATGTTGGCTGCTAACCATATATTTTACAATGATTTCATCGGCATTTGTTTGAAAGCGTAATTGCAAACCCGCAGCGTTTCTTGAAAGGTCCCAAACTGGTTTGCGCACTATGGCTTCTGCTTTTGCAGGTAAACGATCATAAAAGTTCTTTACGTCATTGGGCCATGCTTGTCCTTCTAATACTTGCAAAGAATCTTTTGCTGGATTCCAAGTAGTATATTCTTTTATAATTTGAGCGGTACAGAAATTTACAATGCTTAAACTAAAAAAGATGAGTAATAAAATTCGGTTCATATATACATTTTTATATTTCATATTATTATTGGCAATTGTGTTAAGAAATATTTCTTAGGGTAAGTTCAATTTGAATTTAGGGGGATAGATTTTATTTTTTTTGTTTATGCGATCCATCGCAGTTAGGCATTCTTTTAGAAAGTCCACAAGTACAATCGTTGATACCCTTGCCACACATGATTTTTGAAGCATTATTGTTTATTCTTGAAAGCCTTGTTTCAGATTGTTTAGCCGCTGAAAAATAAATTAGGTAACCGCCTTGTCTTCCAGGCGTTAGTGCCTCAAATGCTTTTTTTAATGGAGCATTCTTTTTAAATACATCTTGTAATTCTGTAATGATGATATTTTCTGGCTTTTCTATCTGCTCAAACTTTAATCCTGATACTTCTAATTGTATAGCTTCTTTTACATAGGATTTTATGATACGCTTCATTTTTTGAATTTCCGATATATCAGAAAAACGAAATTGTCTTCCAGACTGGGTGTGCTCGCCAGCTTTTGTTAGAACCTTGTTAGTGTCTTTTAATAATGCGCCATTAAAAAATCCTAGATCACAATGGTCTTTGAATGATTGTATGATAACAATATTGGTATTGTTATAAGTGTAACATGGTTTGCCCCATTTTAGCGCCTCTTCTAATTGGCATTCTAACAAGATGGCCCTTAATAGCATCATTTCATTTTGCCATTTTTTGCTCTTAGATAAGTAAATGTCTATTTCAGGGTTCATATTTAGTAAAGATAATAATGGATAATAAAATACAAATTATTACCCAATACATTCAGATAAAAATTATAGTGTTTTAAATTGATATATTCTTTTAATCGAATTGTATATGTTTTTTTGTTTTTCTTATTTTCAATTTTAAGCTTATTTGACCGATTATAATAATAAAAAGCTCAATTCATCTATATTTTGGCCGATTATTAGTGCTTAAATAGTTACTTTGCGGCAATCGCGAAATAAATGTTCAAATTTCTACTTTCAATTTGTTTTATTGGCTTCCTAGCATCTGTTTCGGCACAAGGCCTTGTTAAGTCTAAAGCGCTAACTGGTAGCATATTGGGTAATGTACTTGATAGTAAATCAGGTAAGCCATTAGCATTTGCCGGTATTAGACTTCACGGGCTTATGGATTCTGCTGTAACTATTAACCTTGTAGCAGACAAAAATGGTGGGTTTGATTTTCAGAAATTGATTCCAGGCTTTTATAAATTATCTATCAGTGTAGTTGGCTTTACCAAAACGGATATGGATAGTATTCATGTTTATTTAGATAGGTTAGATATTAATTTAGGTGATATTAAACTAAATGAATCATCTACTGCTTTAAATGAAGTGATTGTGTATTCTGAAAAACCATTAATTGAAAATAGGGATGGTAAATTAATTTTTAATGTTGCTGAAAGTCCGCTGAGTAGTGGTAGTAGTGCTTCTGAAATGCTTCGCAATCTTCCTTTAATGAATGTAAATCCTGATGGGACGCTATTAATGCAAGGGAAAGTGCCGCTTATTTTAATGGATGAAAAGCCTGTGAATTTAAGTGGTCAACAATTAGCTGATTTATTGGAAAGTCTTCCTGCTAATGTTGTTGAGAGAGTTGAAATTATGAGCAACCCTCCTCCTGAATATGCAACTTATCCTGGCGGCGTGATAAATATTATTACCAAAAAAGGAAGGGTAGGTATTTATGAAAGGATTGGATTGACTTTTGGTTCCAAAGGAGAGAAAGCTATTTCAGGCAATTTCAATTATCGTAGTAGCAAACTTAATTTAACTTCTAGTATTGGTGTGGGCAATGCAGAAGTAAGAGGAAATTCTTATTCGCATAGACAGAATATTTACAAAGATTCAGTTAACTATTTTTATACCAATACTGCTTTTGTTAATCGCAATACGTATCCTAATATGCGTATTCAAGCCGATTATGATTTTAATAAAAAAAGTTCGGCAAGTATTGTGTATCAGGGTAATTTGAATTATTATAATAATCATTCAGATATTGTTTCGTCTAATCTAGATAGTAATTTTCGCGTATATAGAGGTAGCACTAGAACTAATCAATACGATGGGGATGGATTTAGTCATGCTTTTTCAGGGTCCTATCAATGGAAAGGAAAAAATCCGGTAGAAAAGTTGCAATTATGGACTGGCTTAAGCTTTAGTAAAAACAATAACGACAGAGATTTTTATCAGCAGTTTCTTCAATCTAATTTTTTACCAACTGGTTTAGATTCAACTCAAGTACAGCTTACAGATAATTATATTCGTTCATTTTATTTTAATAGTAATTATAATAAGCCATTAAACGATACGGGTACCATCTTTTTATCTACGGGCGCTTCTTATTCTAATAATACCTATCACAATATTTTAAGTACTAGTTATTTGCGTAAGGTGGATAGTACTTATATAGGGAATGATTTGCTTAGTAATAATTTCTATTTTCATCAATCAATCATTACGCTTCGTGCCGCATTAGTGGTGAGTTTGCCTTTACACTGGAGGGTTATATCTGGTATTCAGGCAGAGCAAACACTTTCTGATTTTCAATTTATAAAAGGAAATTCTGCAGATGCGAATAATGCTTATTTGCGATTCTTGCCAAATATTACATTACGTAAAGAGTTTAATAAGGAATTTAATATTTCATGGGTTTATAGAGCAACTATTCGTAGGCCAGGTATTATAGAACTCAATCCTAATATAGATTACAGCGATCCTTATAATATTCGATATGGCAATCCAACAATTACACCTACACTAACCGATAATTATGATATTAATCTTGCGTATGTTAAAACTAAATTTAACATTAATGCTAATGTTGGGTACAACCATATTAAGAATGTATTTAATTCTATTCGAACATTAATTGAAAATGGAAAAACGCAAACCACGTATCAGAACATTTCTGATCAGGATGAATTTTCTGGAAGCGTATGGACGGGTATTACAGTAACAAGGAAGTTTAGATTGAATATTAGTGGTGGCTATATCTATTATAAATACAGCGATAGAGAAAAATTATTGTACCATTATATAGATGGTGCAACAGAATACGTAACACTTAATTACTCATACACGCCTAATAATTTAACCATAATAGAAGCAAATAATCGATATGGCAGTTATGTTAATCCGCAAGGCAAAAGTCATAGTAATATTAATATGAGTATTAGTGCTATGCATAAGTTTATGAATAAAAGATTAATTGTGTCGATTGCAGCTATTGATCCTTTTGGATTGCAGAAGTATGATGGGTATTCAGTTGGTACTAATTTTAAAATTGAAAGCCATAGTGAGAGTAATACACAAAACTTTCGTTTGTCTGCAAGTTATCAAATTAGTAAAACGATGATTAAAAGTAAACTCGATAGTAAGCAGAAAAAAGAAGCACTAGATAAGTTGAGCCAGAAATAAAAAATTATAAATTATTTTACATAATAGTATATAGTAATTAGTATGAAAAATCATTCGAATAAAATTATTTTTAGTTTTTGTTTAGTTTCTTTTTTTGCAATAATCGCATTTGATTCAATTGCGCAAAAAAAAACAATTCAACAACCTGCAACTATTGTTAATACAGGTTTTCAAGACCGAACATATTGGTCTAGTCTATTATATAAAATAGTATATCCTGTAGTGCATAATATGGCCGAAGGAACCCTACAAAAAAACATGCCATTAGAGAAGGGGCCAAACTATGGTTTGAATGTTACCAAGGTTACTTATATGGAAGCAGTTGGCAGAACCCTGGTAGGATTAGCGCCATGGTTGAGTTTGCCTACAGATTCAACTGCAGAAGGTAAATTAAGAATAGAATTGCAAGGTGCAATTTTAAAAGGCTTACCAAATATTGTTAACCCTAATCATCCTGATTTTTTAAACTTCAGAACAGAGCAGCAGCCCATTGTAGATGCGGCTTTCATTGCACAGGCTTTTTTAAGAGCACCTGCTCAATTATGGGATCCACTAGATTCAGTCACCAAAAAAAGGTTAATTGCAGAGTTTAAATCTTTAAGAACTCGCAAAGCATTTTATAATAATTGGTTATTATTTTCTGGAATTACCGAAGCTTTTTTATTAAAAATTGGCGAACAGGCAGATCCGTTAAGAATAGATATAGCATATAGAAAAATGAAAGAATGGTATGTGGGTGATGGCTACTATAAAGATGGTGATCTTTTTGCGATGGATTATTATAATGCATTTGTGATTCATTCAATGATGGTTGATATGACCGCTATTATGTTAGAGAAGCAAATGGTATCTAAAAAAGAATATGACGAAGCTTTAAATAGAATGGTGCGATTTGCCGAATTACAAGAACGAATGATTTCGCCTGAAGGTACGTATCCGGTAATTGGCAGGTCGCTAACTTATCGGGTAGCTGCTTTTCAAACTTTGGCACAGGTTTCATTGATGGAAAAGTTGCCTAAAAAAATTATCCCTGCTCAAGTGCGTTGCGCAATGACTAAAATGATGCACAATTTATTTGACATAAAAGGCACTTTTTCTAATGACGGTTGGCTGCAATTGGGCTTGGCTGGTCACCAACCAGAAATTGCTGATACCTACACTTCAACAGGAAGTTTGTATTTATGTACTACTGGTTTTTTAGCACTTGGCTTACCTGCCGACAATATTTTTTGGACAGGCCCAACTACAGATTGGACATCTAAAAAAGCATGGTCTGGACAGCCAGTATTGAAAGATTATAAAGTTGAGTATTGAGTTTAGTTTATAAAAAGTAATTATACACAAAATAAAATATAAAAGCCATTTCATTTAATTATTGAAATGGCTTTTATTATAATTTCTTAATACGCTTTAGAATTTAACTCCTAGCGTAACGCCATAAGTTTTTGGATTACCTAAATGTACTGCTCCAAAATCATAAGCGTAACTGATATAGTTTTTATTGGCAAGATTACGTCCCCAAAACTTCACAGACCATTTGCGCATGTTCACTGAAACGCTACTATTAAACAAACTATAAGATGCTTGAGAAATTGTATTAGCTAGGTCAAAATATTGTTCGCCAATATAGCGCCACTCACCACGAATACTTGCTTTAAGTTGTTGTTTTTTACACAATACAAAACCGTATTGAGCAGCTAAATTTGAATTAATATCTGGGGTGAAAATTTGTTTGTTTCCTGCAAGGTTTACTGCTGTACCATTTTGGGCAAGTTTCAATGTTTGATAGCTTGCATTCGTGTATCCAAAATTATAATCCAATTCAAAATTGTTCCAAATGCTACGAGTTTCTAATTCAATTCCTTTGCTAGTTAAACTGCCTGTGTTTTTGGTGATAGTTACAGCGTCTGGCATAACCAATGTGGGTACTTGCGCATCGTTAACAGTAGTATAAAATGCAGTGATATTTAACATCAAGCGATTGTTGTAAAACATATTTTTTATACCAAGTTCAAAATTGTTACTATACTCAGGTTGATAAACATACATAGCAGGTTGAGATGGATCGGATGATAAAGGTGTTAGTCCTCCAGCACGAAATCCCTTGCTATAATTTGCAAATAATAAATTGTTTTCTAATAGTTGGTAACTCAGTGCCAATTTAGGAGATACTGCATGGAAGTTGGCACTTGCAGAAGTATCTGTACGAAAGTTAAATATGGGATTTGGATTTGGGTCTTTTTGATACTGACCAAGAATGGATTGATTCTTGTGTTCTAAATCGTAACGCAGACCTGCAGTTAATTCAAGCTTTGGGGCCAATACATAAACGCCTTGTGCATATGCTGCAACACCATCTGTAACTGCTTTTGTACTTGTAATCATTGAGAAGTTAATATCTGGCGAACCAACATAGGCTGCATCTTTCCCAAAACGAGTGCCTTGTTTGGTTGGATTATTTTGATGAAAATAATAGGTGCCAGCCATCCATCTGAATTTTGCTTTATTGTTTGCTGAATTTAATTTGAATTCTTGTGTAAAGACTTTTACATTATTCCAATCCTTACCATAATTATTTATAATGGTGATGCCATCAATAGGAGAGAAGTCTCCATCTATAGGCGTTTTATAATAACGGTAGTTTGATTGGTAAGCTGTTTGAGAATTGAAATGTATTTTTTTTCCAATATGGTTAGCGGATATTGATGCATTTAATGTGTTGTCTAATAATTGTGTTAGGGCATTCTGGCTTAATTTAAATGGATTACTAATTGCTTTTGCAATATCCATCACTAAAGGAAAGGTGCCGTCATTGGTATTGTTATTATGCTTAACATTTAAAGTAATATTCCAATCATTTGTTGGCAAATATTTTAGATAAAAATTTCCAATAACACTTGATTGTTTATCGAAGGGGGTATTATTAAATGTATTGGTGTAAAAGCCATTGGATTGATCATACAGATAAGCTGCTCCAAAGTATAATTTATTTTTAACCAATGGTACATTTACACCAGCAGAATATCTCTGTAATCCTGCATTGCCAATAGTGGTTTCTGCAAATCCATTTGTTTTATTCTCTGGCTTTTTAGTAATGATATTAATAACGCCTGCTGTTGCGTTACGACCATACAAACTTCCTTGTGGTCCTCTAAGAACTTCAATTCTTTCCACGTCAAATAACTGCGCTATATATGTATCTAAACTGAATTGGTTTACTCCATCAATATAGGTAGCCATTGCAGGATCGTAAGACGTGGTTGATATACCTCTTAATGATATAACATTTCTTTTATCGCCTGGATCTGCAGCATACATATTTGGCACTAGCGCACTAATATCTTTGCTGTTCCATAATTGGTAATCGGCTACTTGTTTGGCTGAAATACTTGTTACTGAAAGAGGAATGGCTTGTAAAAGTTCCGCTGTTTTTTGAGCAGTTACTGTTACAGGGTCTAAAATTTTAGGCGTATTTTGAAAACTAGCTTTCTGGGTCTGCGTTGCTTTGCTTTTCTTGCCACTTGAATCTAAAGTGCTGCTAACTAATGCTATACGTTGTTGTGAAAATAAACTAATTGATAAAGCAATTTGAATTAGAACAAAGATTGATTTTTTCATAAGAATAATTAGAAGCCTTGATTGGATAAGTTTAATGCCAATATCATATAATATTGTATTAGATAAAACTCAAAGTTCTTTTATTTTGTTCAAACGAAACACAAATTTTATTAAGAAAAAAAATCTAAAACTTTAGTAAAAAAATAGGCTATTCATTTTTATTTTGTAATTGTTGTTTTCTGTTTTTAAAAGAAGTATGAATCAGTAAAACTAAAGCAGATAACCATCCAATTGGATAAGGCAATATTAATAAGCCATACCACCATGATAATGTTGAGGTGCCACCAAATCCTCCAAGTGATGATAAATAGAAAAGAAAGAAAACGCCTATTATTTTTCTTTGACAAAGTTTTTCATATATAGCGTTTAATCATCCTTGTCTTTTCCTTTATTATTTTCATTTGTTGTGTTATTAGCATTTGCGTTTACACTACTAATTTCGGTATGTCTTATTTGACCTCCTAAGTAACCTGTTCTTGCAACTATTGCAAAGCTTACTAATGCAATTAATAATATTAGAGTACTAAATGCCTTTTCATATGAAGACTTTAGAGAAACAAGTATAAGACCTATTATGGACATTGCACCTAATACAGATAGACCAATAATTGCAAATACTGCAAAGTCTGCATGTTGTTCAATAATAGTTTTCGTTATTCCTTGAATCTCTTCAACTGTTTCTTCTGCCGCTTCGCCAGTTAAATAAGAAACTATAGCTCCTAGTGATGAAATAATTAACACTAAATAGGCTGCGATTTTTGTTTGAATGCTGCTAGACCAAATGCCATAGAGTAGAACAAAAGCACCTATCATTGATCCAAAAATAGGAAGGTGTGTAATTAGTAAGTGTATATGTGTTTGGTTCATAATGGTTTTCTTTAAATCTACTATTACAAAAACATTATTACAATGACATTCGTCATCATTAAATGGATTTGTTTCTGGATTTTTTACAATCATTTATGTTAAAAAGTATAAATAACATTACAAAATGTAAATTATACTATACATTTGATTAAAATTATTGCTATGAAACCATTATTATTGCCGAATCGGTTGAAAAATATTGGCTGGATTTTACTCCTTCCTTCATTTGTTGCTGGGTTGGTATTTATTTTTTTTGAAAATAAATTTCCAAACACAAAAATCAATGTATTTGGATTTTTTGGAGATGCTATTTTAAGCAGTAAATTAGAACAGCAGTTTAGGGTTAGTTCAGTTGATCTAATTCCAAATTTAATTGGGATTTGTTTTTTAATTGGAGGTATATTAGTAATGTTTTCTAAAGAAAAAAAAGAAGATGAATTTATCAATCAGTTAAGATTGAATTCGCTTCAATGGTCTATTTTTATTAATTATAGTTTATTACTCTTTTGTTTTTTATTGGTTCATGGGCTTGCTTTTTTTAATGTGATGGTTTACAATATGTTTACGATTATAGTGATTTATATTTTGCGTTTTCAGTACTTGCTTTTTAATCTTTCAATTGTTGAGAATGAACA
>CAIKZP010000071.1 GCA_903831935.1 uncultured Bacteroidota bacterium
GTAAATAGGTTTGATAATATAATATTTGAAAATAACTTATTAAAAAATAATAGTATTTCCAAGTCGCATTTATTTAATATAATTATTGCTACAGATTATATACTTCCAAACTATCATAATGTGAGTATTTTTAATGGTAATGTCTTAGCCCCCTAAATAGCTGTACAAATTTTTAGAAATAGTTTGACTTATTAAAAAGTCACTAAATTTAAAAATATGAGTACAATCAGACGTAAATGGGGAGAAGCACAAAAGTTGCAAATCATCCAAGAAGTGGAGCAAAATGGTTTAATGGAAACCTTGCGCAAACACAATGTAGCCCAATCACTTTTTCACAAATGGCGTAAGTCATATAATGGAGAAGGTATGCAAGGATTAAAACCCAAGTATAAAATCATCGACCCAGCTGTTCGCCAGTTAGAGCTAGAAAATGAGCGATTAAAAAGAATCATTGCCAAACAAGCATTGGAGATTGATTTTAAAGATGAGCTTTTAAAAAAAAGCCATTAAGTGTTTTAGACAAGCGTAACTGTATAGCCAAATATATTGGCCAAGAAAAAACAAGTTCTTTGATAAGTTGGAGCGGTATGTCAAGTAGTAGCTACTATTATCGTAGCAAAACAGGTAAAAGAGGCAGGCTTCCATCTACACAAACACTACTAAAGGATGGAACCAGTATCAGCAATGAAAGTGTTGTTATTGCCATACGGTTTATTTTAGCGGAAGAGTTTGTATGTTTTGGATATGGAAAAATAACAGCTGATTTAAGGTCTAATCATTTTATCATCAATCCGAAAAAAACATACCGATTAATGAAGGATCATAAACTGCTTTGTGGCACCATTATTAAAACCAATATGGGTAAGCGACAGTTTGTGCAATGGCGTGTACAAAGGGCTGAGCGACCTATGGAGCAACTTTGTATGGATATCAAATACATACATATACATGGAGAGAAAAGAAATGCATTATTGCTTACAGTTCTTGATGTGTATACACGAAGTGTTGTTGGCCATGTATTGTGGTGGCGTATCCGTAAAGAGCATGTAATATGGTTGCTGCATAATATTCTAGAACAGCACGACGTAAGTGGCATAACACTTAGAAATGACAATGGAAGCCAGTTTATTGCGCATGCTGTAAGAGATTATCTAAAAGAAATGAATGTTACGCAAGAATTTATTCATGTAGCAACGCCCGAAGAAAATAGTTTTATAGAATCGTATCATAGTATTATAGAGCGGGAAGTATTACAACCAAGACAATTTGAAAAAATAGAAACAGCTATTGAAACATTTAAACGATGGGATGTATTTTACAATATCCGAAGATTGCATGGTAGCCTTGGCAATATCGCTCCGAAAACTTATTGGAATAAATGGAATCAAACAAAAGAACAAATCCCATTGATTGAAAATACGATGGTCCATTTATCCACAAACGGCGAACGAAAATCTCTAAAAATTGAAGAGAGCCGTTTAGTGGATAAAATCAGCAACGACCATAAGTACACTATCTTTGGGATTGATTAGAAACAAAACAGTCAAACTGTTTTTCGGAATTTGTCCAGTTTATTGGGGGTTGGTACACAATAACTAGGTCTTCTCCTGCGAGGGTATCGTATCCAGAACAATTCCCGAAGTATATCTTGTCACTTGCATTTGAAAATTGATGTATAAATGCTCTAAATGTGATTACCTTTTTTTCTCCGACTTCTTCACTAATCTGTTTAACATACTTTCCAAGCCCTTTGCGCGAGCAAGAACGTTTGGTATATTGTATAACCTTACCCTTTTGTTCAACATCTCCAACATCAAATACTTCAATTCTATTTCCAAATAGATATTTGTAAATAGTTGAATTTACAGTAGCAGATAGAATGATTATTTTCTTGTCCTTTGGTAAGTCTACTTTATTTACATAATGTACGAGGTTTGGGTCAAATGTATCCTTAACAAAGAATGAAGAAGAGAAAAAACCAAAAATATTCGAATCGGCCCATTTTGACTCTGAGACTTTTTCAACTAGTTCATCAAGATTAATAAGTAAAGTGGGAGAGGATTTTATTTCACCCTTATTCGCACTTTCTAGAACATTTATAACGTTGGTTAGATCTTGTCTACCCTTTTGCATTGTCAGACCTACGGCGAACAAATCTGAAATTTTAACCTGTTTGATTTGAACTAACGAACCTAGTGGGTCTTCATCAAAAATTAATGTGTCATGACTAAACCGCGAATGTATAGCCTTTGTATGGGTTGTTAAAACTGTATCCTCTGACTTCATGCACTTTTCAAGTTGATCAAGGTATGCTATTGCTTGACTTAAATCTTCACTAGTAACAGTATAAGTAAATCTACCTGAAACGATATTATGTAAAATAGCCACAGCTTTTTGATGAAGCCCAATTGAATAGTAGTAGTCTATCAAGTTATTTATTCTTTGGTCATTGAATTTGATGGGATTAGGAGTCACTCGATAGGGAACGCTCATTCGTGTCGTTACCTCTTGCTTTAAGTCATTAGTTGGGAAAGATATTGTAGCGTTAGAAACAGATGATAGTAATCTTGTTTTTCCAATGGCAGTTGGGAGCTTAAGAATATGAATTTTATCTAATTCAGTACTTTCCAGGGTATATTCAAAATGCTTTTTTAGCTTTTGTTCGGCTTCTTCTAACGGTATCTTATTTATTGCTTCTAATACCTGAATTTTTCCTCTCTGATTTAATAGTTCTGTTTCTAAATCATATATATGTTGATCTTCAGGAAATTGAGAAAATTCATTAATAGGCTGTGGGGGATAATATACAATGTTTAGATAAGAGAAAATATTTAAGTTATTATCTGTATATTCAGTTAAACCTTGTTCATTGTATTTAATCATTGTATCTCTCATCAGTTTTCTTCCACCCTTAAAATTGATTAAGTTTCTAGCAAGCCCCAAAACTTGATCATGATATAACCATTTACCATTTAGGAATTCGTCTATAATTTTGACTTTTTCTCTTGCATGATCCCAGTTGATATTTAATTGTTCATTTCCCTCTGGAATAGCCGCTGTAGAATTTGGAGAATTCCGTTGTTTGTTATTATTGTTATATAACAAATTACCTTTTTCTCCAATTTCATCAACCAACAAAAAACTACATCCTTTTAAGGGTGCAATAGATCTGGTTCTTCCTTTATCTTTAGTGATCAACTCAAGGGATAAATGTTCAGTTAACTTTAAAGTTTTAATTTCTTCTGTGGTTATTATTTGAGAATCTGTTCCAGCAAAAAAGAAACCACCTTTTCTAAAACACTTGGGGTCTGCTTCTGGAAATACAGCTTTTAATCCTTTCATTAATACATCATGATGACCAGGGTCTTTGATTTCAGTATCTAGCAGAAGCATAATTCTGAATTTTAATAATTCATCCGTTGATGAAAACGTACGATACCATATCTGAGGTGTAATAGCATACTTTTCTAGTCTTTTGATGACATCTTCAGGGTAAATGATTGACTCTTTATTATCAAAGTCTAGACCTATCACATTCTGAGATATCCAATTTTCATTTTTAGGACTTCCATTAAAAATTGCACCTGCCCACGTATACCCATATGGCTGATCAACAATAATAGCTGTTTCATCTATTGTTAATCCAGTGACGAGTTTTAAATTATTGCTGATTATGCCAACTGATTTATCTGATTTGATTGGCTTTGTTTTTTGTGGAGTGGGGTCGATAGTTATTGCATACTTCTTTTGTTCCATAATATTTTTAATAATAAATAGTAGGACATTTAAAAAAAAGTATTCCACCGTAGGAACATTATTGCTTTTCTTGATATTTATATTTAAACAATATATTTATGTCTAAAACAAAACCACTAAGAAGCTCATACATACGACTTCGTCTAACACCCCAAGAGCGCCAGATTATAGATTTGATAAATGAATCAGATTATACCAATGTATCTGAGCACGTACGTAGATCCTTGCATTTTTATGCGGCACATAATTTTCCAACTTTAGTGACATTTAAATCAACTAAGTAATATGAAACAAGAACTATTAGAGAATTTCATCAGAATTCGAGTAACGAATGCCGATAGAGCATTTATTGAACAGCATATATCACAGTCAGGACTTTCAATCTCAGATTTATTCAGGGATTTAATACAGCATTTAAAAAATTCAACCGAACTCAAATCAGCGAAATAGGAATGGGATACATTTACTAATTCTGGTTCGTACCTAAAAATTTGACGGATATTACAGTTGCCTTTTAGTTAGAAGAGGGCACCAGGGCCGGAAGATGGAGGATACGAGGGTTCAGAGGCAGGTGTATAAAATATTGAAAACAAACCATTTAAGTAGTATTAATTACTTTGAAAAAAAATAATTTCAATATTGTTTTGAAAATTAAATATTTCAAAATATCTTTGTGAAACAATAGCGATGTACGATGATCTCGATTACCACTTTTTCAACGATTATAATGGCCAAAAATGCGTTCTTTTTCTTTTTCGCAGGGAAAGGTCAAAGTCAGGATGATCATGATCAAAAGACTGAAATGTTTTTGAACAATGATGGTTTTAAAGTTGACACTATAAGGGATGTTGAAAACTCACTCTATTTGAAAGAATTACAAAAATTGAAGGAAAGTTACCGGGATCATTACTATGGAGATTTAAAAGAAGTAAGTATTAAAATGTCTTCATACGCCTACAATCAATTAAACAGATTATTTAAAGTAAATCGCATACAAATTTCTAGACTTAGACTGCTTATACAGCCAGACACTATAGTTAGTGTAAATAAGAGTTCCAATAACGAACACAAGTATTCAGTTATGCGTGGTTATTGGATTGATGATTCTGGGAAGAAGATTTTAAAATTTTCTCTAAGTCTTGGTAATACTTCCAATTTGATGTTTAAAAATGGAGAGTATGATCAAAAAACGATAAAAAATGCAGAGAATGAGATTAAATCTAAAATCAAAGACCTTTACATTGAAACATATGGGCCAATAGTGGGGTAATTTTTTTTATTTAAAAACTTTGAAAAAAAAAGATTTCAAAACAAATAAAACTATTTAAAAATGCAAACAAGAATCGTAACTGTAAGTGTGGATGATTTAGTTGATTTAATGTCAACAGTTGTCAGAAATGAAGTTCAATTAATCTTGCAAAGCCCGATGCTAGGAGAGGGTTTTAAAGATGAAGTACTCGATAGAAAACAGGCTGCTGAGCTACTGAAGCTAAGTGAACAGACGATGACTAAGCTGTTCTTAGAAGGAAAAGTAGTGGGTCAAAAAAGTGGAGCACAATATCGTTTTCTAAAGTCATCAATTGTCAATTATTTGAGTTCGAAAAACAATTAATATACACAAAACTCGTGGCAGCGAGTATCTGCCATCTAATTATTATGAAAAAACAAGACATCATTAATGAAGTGAAAAACTTAGAGAGTAAATACTTTGATCTCGTATGGTATGCCCGCTCTTCGCCACAAAATGATCATTTAAAAGGATCCAAAGTGAATAGAAAGCGTATTGAGGAATTACATCCAGAAGAGGTGAAAAGTTTAATAGATGGAGATAATCTAGACTATGACTATGGCTTCTATTGTGGAATGCTAGCTGGAATGAGATACGTTTTAAGTATGGCGGCATATGGGAAAGAAGATGCGGAAGAAAATTTCCCATTTCTATCTACTTAAAAAACAGGTAAAGTATTTTTTAATTAAAACATTGTCGGTGGTACCGGCACAATATATTTTGGTAAAGACTAGTATTCAAACAGAAAATGGCATTATAAAATATCATTATGAAATTGATGTTTTCATATGCAGCGGTAATGTGTATGAAAACTATTCTCATAGAGAGGAATTTAAATATGATGACTTATTGGAAGCGAGAGAGAAAGCATTTTCTAGACGTGAAGAAATTATTTATTTACTAGAACAACAGGGTATGTTTTTTCTACCATTCGCATCGCATGAGGATTTTACCCAAGGTAAAAATGCCCTATATACGGTTTCACTAATACTTGTTGAGGAAATTAATGATGATATAGAAATCTATGTTTTAGAAGGCAATAAAAAATACTTATTACCTGAAGATTTGCAACGAGAAAAAGAAATTTTAAAGCGTTTATCTAATAATCAATCTTAATTAAAAAATATGGCTGTTTCATTTTCGCTTGCACGTCCAAAGCAAAAAGTAAGTAGTATACGTGCTAAAATATCAGTTAACGGGGTAGGTATTTTTTTGTACACGGGTCGAAGTGTTGAAACTGACCATTGGGATCGTAAGAAGTGTTTCGTTAAAACTTATGTAGGCAAAACCACTACATCACTTCTTAACCAAAGATTAAAGGAGCTGGAGATTGATATTTTAACTTTGCTAGACCGATATAAGAATGGGAAACCAAAAATGAATTTTGTAGAACTTCAATCAAAGTTATCAGCATTGGTAGATCGTCCAGATCGAAAAACGGATATGACTGGCAAGGTACATAGTCTGCCTAAAGAAACAATGATCGGATTTATTGATCAGTTCGTTGAAGATTGTCAATCTGGTATAAGACTATCACCTAAGCGTCAGAAGTTAAAGCCCTCTTCTATTAATTCATATAAAACCACAAAAGGATATTTGAAGAAATTTCAAGAGCACACAAAGAAAGTATTAACCCTAAAGGATTTTTCTCAAAATGATATTGACACATTCAGCGACTTTCTAATAATCGATGAAGAATTCGCAATGAATACGCATGCAAAGTCAATGATGGATCTATTGCAGATTATTAAATATGCGGTTAAGCTAAAGAAAATCCCAGCAGCTAAGATGGTTGAACTTGAATTCGATACGCGTCGCGAAGAAACAGATAGTATTTACCTTACTGAAGATGAAATATTACAATTGTTAGAGATAAATGACTTTGATGATCCAGTTCATGAGCATGTTCGAGATGTATTTGTTGTAGGTTGTTTTACTGCGATGCGTTTTTCTGATTATTCAACCATAGATCCATCAGCAATAAGAAATAACCGCCTGGAATTCGTTCAGAAGAAAACGGGAGGTAAGGTAACAATCCCAATTCATCCAGTTGTCAATACTATTTTGAAAAAGTATAATAACGTTTTACCTAAAGTTCCCAAGAACAATGAATTTAACCGTATCATTAAAGTAGTTGGGGAGAAACTACCATGCCTCCACGTTCCATTTACTAAACAGGTAACCTATGGCCGTGAACTTAAAGAGTTTGTAGCGATGAAATTTTCATACTTGCAAACTCATACGGCACGTCGCAGCTTCTGCTCTAATGAATTTTTGAAAAAAACTAATCCATTGATTATAATGTCAATAAGTGGCCACAAGAGTCACAAATCATTCATGCGATACATAAAGGTAACAGGTGATCAGTATGCGGATCAATTAGAAGAGATTTGGGCTGAACGTGATTAATATTTTAAGCAATTCTTTATAACAATTAAAACAAAACACTTGTACCATGCGGATTAAACTATTAGATGAAAATGAATATCAGAAAAGATTTGAAGAATTAAAGTTGCTTCAAATCTTTGAACAAGACAATGATTTAAAGGTGAATTACTCTCAAAGTCTTCTTGATTTAGTGGGAAAGGATTTTGATGTATTTCCACCACCTAAAAAAAATATAAAATAAAACCACAATCATGTTATCCAAATGCTATCAAAAAAATGCAAGATGGGTATCAATACGTGGAAGGAGTTATTACAAGTAAAAATTCCGGCGATAAAATTAGCCATGCTTGGAATATAGATTCCAATGGGAGACACATTGATTTTACATTACTTGAAACCGCTTATTATGTGTATAAAGGAGTAATAATTCCCAGACACATTCTTTATCAAGTAGGATTTAAGAATGGCGGTATATGGTATTGTTGTCTTCCATATTTAGAGTTAGTTTTATGAATGTTAGATTAGTCTTTATTAAGGTTCATTATATGGTGCGCAATTTGGTGCGCATTATAACCTTAACTCGCTGATAATCAATAGAAATATACCTTATAATTAGTGTGGTCCACACTAATCTACCCCATCACCCCCTTCAAAACCTTCCTCCCCACCAACCCAATCACCACCAAAAAACCACACAAAAATCCACCCAAAATCAAACTCTTTAACTTACTTACTTTCTCTTTCTTTAATGGCAAAATAGGTGCATCAATTATTTGCACCAATGGAGTTTCTTTACGCAGTGAAACTTTAGCCATTTCTAAATTGGCTACTAATTGCGTTAGTATGGCTGAATTTGCCTGTACATCTACTTGGCGCTGTGCAGATGGGCTGCGTTTTACGTTAAGTGCTGGATTTAAACTAAAAGTATTATCGTTAGCAACAGCTACGCCTGTAATAGCTGCATTTAATTCGGCGCGTATGGAATCGGACTGTTTTTCTAGTATTGCCACATTTATTTTAGCCTTTTTACTTTTGGTGTCTACATAAAAGCTAGTTACTTCTTTTACTAGGCTTTCGCAGAACTTTTTAGCAAAAATTTCATCTTCTGATTTTACTTCAATAGTACCAATTGATACTTTTTTATCTTTTTGAGAAATGGTTAATTGGGTTGTAGCAATTGATGAATAAATAGATCCTAAAACACTATCCTGAACCCTTGTAAAGCCAACCCTATTTGCTGTTACCGGAAAACTCAAGTTAGCGAGCGCTGGTTTTTTCTCCCATCCTTTATTTAGTTCATTTGTTGTTATATAGTAAGTAACTAAATTGGTTGTTTTACCCGCAATGTCTACCGGCGCCAACAATGTTTTTTCTATTAAAGACCTTGAATGCATTAACTCCATTAAATTAGAACCGGCAAATGCACCGCCGCCACTTCCACCACCTAAATCGAATCCTAAGGAACTTGCCAAACCCATGGCACCACTTAATCCGCCGCCAGATTTTTCATCTTCTAAAGCATAAGTAAGCGTAGCTGTATAAACCGGCTTTTGCAAATAAGCATAAACAACACCAATGGCACCACCTAAAATTCCTGCTAACAATAATAGCTTCCATTTACCCAATAAAAAATCAGTCCATTCTTTGAGTTTTAAAATCAATTCTTTTAAACTGATTTCGTCGTCTTGAGTAGCGGGTATATTATTTGTTTGAATATCGGTCATGTTGGTATTTGTTTGTTTTGAAACTAAACGCTGTAATTATAATTTTAAAATAGCAATAATTACACCTGCTAAACTAGCCATTACAGATGCCATTCCCATTAATTCGCCGGTGCTTGTTCCTTTATGCTCTTTGTAAATCTTTTTAGGTACAATTAGTTCAGATCCTGGTAATATTTTTGGGTAAATTCTAAAAAATAGAAAATTAGTTGTGCCACTTACTTTACCATTGGCGTATACTATATACACTTTTCTCTTCCACGAATTATTAGTAAAGCCACCTGCTTCATTGATATAGTATTTTAAACTTGCATCTGATTGATAGGTTACTTGTGTAGCGACTATTACTTCTCCTCCTACGCGCACTTGTGCATCGTATTTTGGTACAAACAATTCATCACCTGCTTTTAAAACAAAGTCTTCAATTCCTCCTGGATTTCTTTGTATTGATTTTAAATCTATAGGAATTAATTTAAAATCTGGCACAACGTCTGTTACAATTGATGCCGAACTATCCTTGAATTTTGTTTGTAAACGTGCAATAGTTTTTGCAGAGCGTTCTTTGTTATAATTATTTTCTATTCTTTTTATATAAGCACCCTGCGGATAAGCATCTTGTGTAAACCCTCCAATTCTTGTAATTAATGAACTAATTCTTTCTATTCTTGTAGTTAAGCTATATTGTCCTGGATATTGAACTTGACCTATTGCAGTTACAGATTCTGGTAAGGCATAGCCCGCTATCCTTCTAACAGTTACTACATCATAGGGTTGCAAAACTATATTGACATTGCTTGAATTTAAATCTCCACCATTTATTTCTGTTCTTATAATTTCTCCTGTTCTATTATCTGTAATAGCAATACTATCTCTTTTTAACAACCTGGCTATTTCAATATTTTTAAATGCGGCATCGGTAAATCCACCGGCTTGTAATATTAAATCTTTTAGAGTTAGTTTTTCTACATAATCAAAACTGCCCGGTTTGCGTACCTCGCCTTGTATTGATACTGTGAAGGTTTCGCGGAGGTCTAAAACAGAACTAATTAAAATTTCGTCTTCGCGTTGTAGTAATAAATTATTTGCGGCATCACCTGCCAATGCTTTTTTAACATCGAACGATAATATAGATCGGGTTAAATCTTCTTGTAATCGAATAATTTGGGCACGGCCGGTAAAAGCATCTTCTTTTAATCCATCGGCACGACGAATTAAATCGGCTATACGTAAATTAGGGCTTAGTTCGTATACATCGGGTCTGAATATAGCCCCACCAATAGTTACCCTGTTTTGAAATCGGTTTAAGATTTTTGAAGCTACTACTACATCGCCTGTTTTTGGTTGATAGCTTTCAAATTGCGTTGCTAATAAGTCTAATACTTGGCGCTCTTTTTCGTTGCGTTGAAATACTTTTAAAGAGGCTTTATATGCGGTATCGGTAAACCCCGATGCATAGCTAATTATTTTTGAAATGCTTTCGCCGGGTAATACTTCGAAGATGCCTGGTCTTTTTACTTGGCCTTGTAATTCTATTCTTGATTGGTAAGTGGGTATGCGAATTACGTCGTTGTCTTTTAAGCCGATATTATCGGTTTGGTCTCCGTTTAACAAAAACTTGTATAGATCTATTTTTTGAACAAGTTTGTTATTGCGTATTAATTCTATTTCTCTAAAGCTGCCAAATGCAGAGGGGCCGCCTGCTATATACAATGCATTAAATACCGATGAAAACGACGATACTTTAAAATTACCTTGCTTTACACTTCCTATAATAACAATATTGATGGTTCTTATTTTACTAAGTGTTACAGCTATTTTAGCTCCGCCCGATTTTAAATAACTATAGGCAGTATTGCCCATTACTGTTTTTAATTTTTGGGTGGCTGCTTCTATTGATAAGCCGGCTAGTTTTACTTCGCCTACACTTGGTATGGTTACAGATCCTTCGGGGCTGATGGCTAAATTGCCATTGTATTCTTGCACCCCATAAATAGATACTTGTATTTGATCGTCGGGGCCTAGTATATAATTTACTGGGGTAGCTAATTTTAAATTCGGTTCGAAACTTAGTGCTGCTGCAGTGTATAATTCAGATCCAAATATTAATGGGTTGATGGCTACACCTGGCCTCATATCCTTTGCATTATCAATAGATTCTGCATTGCTATTTTCTCTTACGGCCATTTGTTTTTCGGCACCTCCTGTTAAAACACTGGTATTGTTGCCTAATTTCTGCTTCAACTTAGCCGCCTCTGCTGCTGGCATCCCTTTAGAAATAGCCATTTGTTCTGCCTGATCTATACTCATGCCCGAACTAGTTAATTGTGCTTTTAGTTTGACTATATCTGCTGGAGAAATGGCATCGGCCTTTATTTGGCTGAGGTTAGTGCCTTTTAAAAGGTCTTGTGCTTGAATGCTTTGTGTAGCAATCAATACAAATAACAATAAAATTAGGCCTTTAAAAAAACGTTGGGTGCGCATAGTATAATTATGGTTGAATTAAATCAAAAATAGTGGGGGAGTTTTAAGCTGCAATGTTATGAAATTATGTTTAATAAATACGTGTTAGTGGTTGATTTCTCTGATAGTGTTGTAATAGTTTGGTTATTTAAACAGTTATTTCGCTCACTTCACTTATAGGCAAAATAGATATGCCATTACTTCTTTTCTGCACTTCTTTTCCGCCATATACAACAAAGCCTGTTGTTTGTTGGGTGAGCTTATTCCAGTAATGGATTCCTTTTAAATAATCGGCTTGTATGGTTTGTCCTGATTTAATTTCAATAGGTATTAGACTTATTCCATTTTCAATAATCACATCTACCTCATTTCCTACACTATCGCGCCAAAAAAACAAATTATTAGATTTTGCTTGATTGAACCTGTTTTTTACAAACTCTAAAACTACCATATTTTCAAATAAGGCCCCTTTAAATGGATGAAGGTCTAACTGGTTGGCACTTTGTAGGCCTAGTAAGGCACAAGCTAATCCGGTATCGTAGAAGTAAAGTTTCGGCATTTTTACTATCCGCTTGTTAAAGTTTTTATGAAATGGTTGTAATCGAAACAAAACAAAACTGCTTTCTAATACACTTATCCATGATCCGATTGTTTTTGTGTCAACACCTATTTCAATGGCTAAACTATGCATGTTTAGTAATTGTCCTATTCTGCCTGCGCAGAGTCTTATAAAGCGTTCGAATGTATTTAAGTTGCTAATGTTTTTTATTAATCGCACATCACGCTCAATATAAGTTCTTATATAATTGGCATACCATTTATACGGGTCTACACTTAACTTTTCTTGAAATAATGATGGGTAACAGCCTTTATAAATTTTTTCTTCTATGGTACTATTTGCATCGTTTATTTCTGCGAGGGCTAATGGCAATAAATTGATATAGCCAACCCTTCCTGCCAAACTTTGAGAGATATTTTCTTGCAGTAAAAAATTATTCGAACCTGTAATAATAAATTGTCCGTTTATGTTGGTTTCGTCTAGAATTTGTTGTAGGTACGAAAACAGTTCTGGTACTTTTTGCGCTTCGTCAAAAATGGCCCCGTTTGGATATTTTGCTAGAAATCCTCTTGGATCTTCTGTTGCAAAAATTCGTATATCGGGGTTCTCAAAATTAACATACAACTTGTTTTTAAAGATATGCTTTACTAGCGTTGTTTTGCCCGACTGCCTTGGCCCTACCACAGCAACAGCCTTAAATTGTTTGGCTAATTCAATAATTTCTTTTTCTGCAAATCGATTAATCATAACACAAATGTACAATTATGGAATTGAATTCCATAATTGTACGAAAAATTATTAATGCATTCATTCTAAACCTGTTCAATGAATAATATTTGTATATTAGCCTCACAAAAATCTACCATCATGACTCCTTTTACCGCTGAATTATTGGGTACTTGCTTTATAATTATTATTGGACAAGGGGTGGTAGCCAATGTGTTGCTACCTAAAACCAAAGGGAACGGATCTGGTTTAATGGCTATTACCATTGCTTGGGCCATTGCGGTTTTTTTAGGCGTGTCTTGTACGGCTGCAGTTAGCGGCGCGCATTTAAATCCGGCCATTACTATTGCCTTGGCTGTTTTGGGTAAGTTCAATTGGAACTTGGTCCCTAGTTATTTGTTAGCGCAACTATTGGGTGCCATGATTGGCGCTTTGGTGGTATATATTATGTATGGCAAGCACTATAACGAAGCTGAAAACCCCGATGAAATATTGGCTACTTTTTCTACCTCTGCGGCTATTAAAAGCACGTTTCATAGTTTGTTTGGCGAGGCCGTTGGTACATTTATATTAGTGATGGGTGTTTTATTAATGACCAAATCTACCAATAGCTTGGGCGCTTTAGATGCTTTGCCAGTGGCTTTATTGGTATTGGGAATTGGTTTGGGTTTGGGTGGCACTACTGGTTATGCCATTAACCCGGCGCGTGATTTGGGTCCAAGAATGATGCATGCCATCCTCCCAATAAAAAATAAAGGCGGCAGTAACTGGGCCTATAGTTGGATTCCGGTAGTGGGGCCTTTTGTTGGTGCAGTGTTGGCAGCCTTGCTTTTTAAGGTGCTTTAACGCTTTTGGCTACCATCTTACTAAAATTCTTTAAAATTTCTCTACAAATTCTTTAAATAAGGCTTTTTTGAAAGGTTCTATCCCTTACCTTTGCCGCCAAATCAAGATACCTATTTTGATGGCGTAATTGCTTATTTTTTAAACCTATATATCTCTCCAGAAATGGCTACTAAAGGTAAAATCAAACAAATTATCGGTGCGGTAGTGGACGTTCATTTTCCTGACGACACTTTACCCGAAATTTTTAACGCGTTAGAAATTATCAAAGAAAACGGCGACAAACTAGTGCTTGAAGTTCAACAGCACTTGGGCGAAGACAGTGTACGTACCATTGCTATGGACGGTACCGAGGGCTTGGTTCGTGGCATGTTGGTTACTGATACTGGTAAAGCAATTGCTATGCCTACTGGTCCGTTGGTGAATGGCCGTTTGTTTAACGTTACTGGTGATGCCATTGATGGTTTACCACAAGTAAGTAAAGAAAACGGACGTCCTATCCATAACAAACCACCATTATTCGAAAACCTAAGTACCGCTTCGGAAATTTTGTATACTGGTATTAAAGTAATTGACCTGATTGAGCCTTATGCTAAAGGTGGTAAAATTGGTTTGTTTGGTGGTGCGGGTGTTGGTAAAACCGTATTAATTCAAGAATTGATTAACAATATTGCAAAAGGCCACGGTGGTTTATCGGTTTTTGCAGGTGTGGGTGAGCGTACTCGTGAGGGGAACGATTTGTTGCGTGAAATGATTGAAGCTGGCATTATGAATTATGGCGAAGCTTTCAAACACAGCATGGAAGAAGGTGGTTGGGATTTAAGTAAAGTAGACATGGAAGGTTTAAAAGAATCTAAAGCTACTTTCGTATTTGGTCAAATGAACGAACCTCCAGGAGCACGTGCGCGTGTGGCTTTGAGCGGTTTAACCATTGCCGAATATTTCCGTGATGGAGATGGTACTGGTAAAGGAAAAGACATTTTGTTTTTCGTAGATAATATATTCCGTTTTACCCAAGCAGGTTCTGAAGTATCGGCCCTTTTGGGTAGGATGCCTTCTGCGGTTGGTTATCAGCCTACATTGGCTACCGAAATGGGTTTAATGCAAGAGCGTATTACATCTACTAAAAATGGTTCTATCACTTCGGTTCAAGCGGTATATGTACCTGCAGATGATTTAACCGATCCTGCACCGGCTACTACTTTTGCCCACTTAGATGCTACTACGGTATTAAGCCGTAAGATTGCCGATTTGGGTATTTATCCTGCGGTGGATCCTTTAGATTCTACTTCAAGAATTTTAACGCCATTGATTGTTGGCGATTTGCACTACGATTGTGCTAACCGTGTGAAATTAATTTTACAACGCTACAAAGAGTTACAAGATATTATTGCCATTTTGGGTATGGATGAGCTTAGCGACGACGATAAAATGACCGTTCAACGTGCGCGTAAAGTGCAACGTTTCTTGTCTCAACCATTCTTTGTTGCCGAGCAGTTCACTGGTTTAAAAGGTGTGTTTGTTGATATCAACGATACCATCCGCGCTTTCAATGCCATTATGGACGGTGAAGTGGATGATTATCCTGAAGCAGCATTTAACTTGGTAGGTACTTTAGAAGATGCTATTGAGAAAGGTAAAAAAATGATTGAAGCAGCGAAAGCCTAATTGTAAGCGAACATGAATGTAGAAATATTAACACCCGAAAAAAAGTTGTACAGCGGCGATGTGTATGGTGTTCAATTACCTGGCATCACGGGTTTATTTGAAATTTTAGACAAACACGCTCCCTTGGTTAGCGCCTTGGGTAAAGGGAATGTAAAAATTTTAAAAGACAAAAACACGTTCGAAACTTTTTCTATTGTTAGTGGCTTTGTTGAAGTGCTTAACAATAAAGCAACGGTTTTGGTGGAAGGTGCTGTGGCGGTTTAATTTTTTCGCTAAATATATTTTTAAAAAATAAGACTCCGGGGTGGGGTCTTTTTTTATGCAATAAAGCACAGCCATTTTATTAATCCATTAATTTTTTAATCCTTGTTTGATAAGATTGTAAATAATTTTTTTTAATGCGTTCGCTTAGGTACGATGCGTTAATTAATATTTCAACTTTATTTGAATGCATGAGCATCAATTCAATAATTGAATTTGCTTGCTTTTCATTTATGCTAGCATGTTTTGCTAATAGCTGAAACTGTTTTAATATTTTTCCTTTTGCATATTTTGCTGGCAACAATCCTTGTTCTAAAGCAAAATCTGTATCAGCTACATGAATCCTGCTATTTAATAAATCATAAGCTGGGCTCAATTTATAATCTCCTAATGGGGTTTCAATTATTGAAAAGTTTTTTAAATGCGCATCGCCATTACTAAACAAATAATTAAATAATAATAGCCGATATAATTTAAGAGATTCTAATTTATATGCAGGCAAATATTGTTGCATCAGTTTAAACAAGTCTAAATAATTTCCTTGGTATTTATAGTTAGAACCTTGCTGCTGCGGGGTTTTTCCAGACAAAGAAGCAAAATCATCTTGTCCGCATTTACTGCCGTCGTTTCTAAAATCAAAACGTTTAGTAATATAGGCCTGCTCGCCATTATTAAAAAAAATTAATGCATTTTCTGCAGTTTCAATTCCATAAACTTGACGAGCAATTTGCATAGTTAAATGTTCGTTCGCCGGCATTTGATTGGCATTTTTTGCAATGCTTGGTATAGGTTTTAAAATATGTGTACCCATTTCATGTGTACCAGTTAATTGCAATTTATTTTTCACTTGTATCATTGAAAACTTTTCTTGCACGCCTGAAATAGACATGTGCAATGTATTTTCTTCAAATAAATCATTTGCTGTTTTATTTGTTACAGGAGAATCATAAGGTAGTATATGACTTATTTTGTTTCCATTAAACACCCTATTTAAACAGGTTCTGCTATAGGTGTTATAATTAGCAGCTAATGTTCCAGGGCAATTTTTAATGATTGGAATAAACATAGTTTTATTGTTTTATTACACGCACCGCACCAATCGTATCTATTGAAGCTACTTCCATTAATATGCTAAAATAATCATCGGTATCAATTCTTTTTCTGGTACACAATACCTGCTTATTATTTCCTTCTGGAATCATATTAAAAAAGAAAGGAAATAAATAGGTAGAATGTAATGCTTTTGTAGATTTTGGAAGTGTAAGACTAATTGCAGGTTTATGATGATTGTTTACCCATAATGTATTGTATTTAAAAGTAAATGATCCATCATCTTGCTGCGTAATGACGCCAGCAATTTCATCTTTAAATAAAATATTAGCGCTTCTCATACCAAAATATTTATTGTTTTACTTGTAATAATATTTCCATACCAAGTACATCTGCTAATTTTTGCAAACTGCGTAGTGTAAAATTTCCTTTACCAGATTCTATTTGCTTAAGCGTTCGTAAACCCAATTCAGATAGTTCTGCAAGCGTTTCTTGAGTAACGTTTAGCATTTCTCTACGCGCTTTAATTTGTTGTGTTATTTTATTGAAGTGCATTATATTGCCCTATTTTATGTAAAAGTACAGTTATTTTGTATTAATACAAAGATTTAGGCAATTTATGGCACTTTTTATAATTCTACTGCTAGTAATTCTTGGCCTAGGGTATGTGCTCATTAACTTTTTAACTACATTCAATCAGTTATATTTGTATTCATGAAGCGGACTTTTCCAGTTATTATTATTCTGATTTCTTTGTCGTTGTTTGGGCTGCTGTTATTGCAGGGTTCTTGGCTGAAGAATTTGTTGGAAGTGAGGGAAAGTCAATTGTACAACAAAATTAGCAAAGACGGTTTGGAAGTGGCGGAGGGTTTGTACAAATCGGTGTACAACGGAAAAATTATGCGTCCTCGCAAAGGAGGTATTGGTGGATTTAATGCAGATTTTCATTTGCATTTACTCAAGCCGCCTTCTATTGCAGAGAAATTTACAATTGCCGAAGTAGAAGCGCGTTTACATAAAGTTTTGGCTAGTGGTGAATGGAAAAGTTTAAAATTTGAATTTGCTATTGTATCGGCAAATGCAGAGTACGAAATGGTTTCAACGCATTTCGAAAAAGATTTTTCAGACTCGGTTAATAACAAACCCATTATTATTCCTATACTGCCCGAAGCCGATTTAAGCATGGATGAAATTGCTTCTTACGAACAATTATACATTGTTATTCCAAATTATAAATCGCAGGTTTGGGCTTCTTTAAAATGGATTATTATTGGCGCTGGCTTGTTTATGTTAGTGATTATTGCTGCGTTTTATGTAACAGTTCGTTCTTTAATGAATCAAAAAAAATTGAGTGAAATTAAAAGTGATTTCATCAATAATATGACCCACGAATTTAAAACGCCATTGGCTACAATTTCTTTAGCAGTAGATGCTTTGCGCAACGAAAAAGTGCAGGCCAATCCTGAAAAACTCAAATATTTTTCTGGGATTATTAAGGAAGAAAATATTCGAATGAACAAGCATGTTGAAACAATTTTGCAAGCTGCTTTAATGGATCGCCAAGAATTAAAACTGAATTTATCGGCGGTACACATGCACCAAATGTTAGAGCAGGTATTAGAAAATTACCAACTGCAATTGCAAGATAAAAATGGAGAAGTAGTGCGTTTGTTTAATGCCAAAAACGACTTGGTACAAGTAGATGATGTACACTTTGCCAACTTGCTTTCTAACCTCATTGATAATGCCATTAAATACTCCGAAGACGCTATTTTAATTAAGGTTTCTACACATAGTACCAGCAAACAATTGCTTATTCGCATAGAAGACAATGGCATTGGTATGAGTAAAGAAACAGTAAAACGCATTTTCGAAAAATTCTATCGCGCCCACACAGGCAACCTCCATAATGTAAAAGGTTTTGGACTTGGCATGAGCTATGTTAAAACAGTAATTGATGCCCACAAAGCCAAAATTCGTGTTGAAAGTATTGTAGGCAAAGGCAGTAGTTTTACAGTTGAAATTCCTTTGATGAAAGGGTAGAGGGGGGTAGTTAATTGAAATTTTTAATAATCCTATTTCTATCTTCGTTTTCTTTTTCACTTTTATGGTATAACTCTATAAAGATAATTTTTTCTTCTTCTTTAAAATAGGCATACACTAATCTAAAACCAGAATTGACACCACGTCCTTTTAATGATTTACAGGCAATCTTTTTTACTTTAATAATACAAGTAGTTAATCCTAAATTATCTATTTGAAAACTAAAAGGGGGGTTCCCCTCAGGATTTACTTCTAACACTTGTTTTACAACAGTTAAATCTTCAATTAGGGATCTATATTTTTTTAGAAGATATTTTAAATCTCTTTTAAAATCATCCAATTCATTAAAGTTCATTTTTATTCATTTTCTTCTCCATAGTTTCTAACAGTGAATGGGGCTTCTCTATAAAATGCTAATTCGTAATTTATGAGATCACCTTCTTTTGTGGCTAACCACGGCATGTCTTTCTGTGCATACTTACTGATTGCTATCGAACTCCAATCGCTCATTTGTGCTATCACTCTATCTATCACATCTTTTTCACTTGCGCTCATGATAAATAAATTTGCTTTTTCTAAGGGCAAATAACGCATTTGCAAAGTATTATTAAATGTTGTTTTAACCCTTTGTATTTGCTTGCTTTCTATCATTTGATTAATGATTGCATCCATTTTTTCTGGTACTGGTCCGTACGATGATTTTTGATATTTAGATCCAGTTAAATGTGTTTCATATAATTCGTAGTAATTGAAATCAGCAAAATAAAGCATCTTGTAAAGTACTGTTTCTCCAACATTAGGTTTGCCTGCACATCTTTCTAATAAATAAAGCAAAATATTTTTTGTTTTATTTATTTGTAAAGTTGGTTCAGAAATTCTCACTGTGTTTTTTAATATGATTGGATCTTCTTTTTCATCTAAATACTTTTTTACACTAAAATCTTTTGACATAAAATCATCTAACGAAAATTCAAGAATCATTGATAATTTTTGTAGTTCAAGTATCTCTAAATTTCTGTTTCCCAATTCAATTTGGGCTAATGATGGTCGTGAGATTTTTATGCTTTTTGCAAGGGATTCTTGCGTTAGTCCTTTATTCTTTCTTAAACTGGTTATTCTTTGTCCAATTTGCTTTTGTAATATTTTTGAATTCATTTCACTAGTTTATAACTATGAAATTACTGAAAGATTTAAAATCAAACAATAAAAAGATTTAAAATAAAACAAAATAATACAAGCAAATAAAATTCAAATCAACAAAATCCAAACCAATATCGTTGCTTAAATGACATTAATCCAAGGCAATAAGTGTTATTAAATGTCATAAATCCAAACCAATCACCCATCCCCATAACTTAAATAGCAGAAATTATTGATCGCTTAAAATAAATAATGTCTGTTATTTCAGTTATAAATACTAATATTGTTTGAAATAACGTACATAAATTTAATTTATCGTGAAAAAGCAAATCATTTTCCCTAAGTACCATCAAGTGTTGGAACAAATGGGAGAACAAATAAAATTGGCCCGTAAAAGAAGAAAATTAACTACCCTGCAAATGTCGGAGCGTGCTGATATTTCGCGTTCTACTTTACACCTAATTGAATTAGGTAATTCAAGTGTTGCAATGGGTGCATATTTTAATGTATTGAGGGTGCTAGGTTTACAAGATGATTTTTTAAAACTTGCCGCAGACGATATTCTTGGAAGAAAGTTGCAAGACATTGCGTTATTATAAGGTAGATTCTAGTTTTTAACGCAACAGTAGTTCTTTAAACTTTTCTTTTGGTGTTGACCAGTCAAGTGTTTTTCTAGGCCTTTCATTTAAAAGCTTTTGAACGTGCTTGATTTCCTTCCTTGTAAACTTACTAAAATCA
>CAIKZP010000072.1 GCA_903831935.1 uncultured Bacteroidota bacterium
CAACTAGCACAAGTTCTAGGAGCAGCAGCAGTTAAAAATAATTGTTCACCTGCAGCTTCATCGGTAGTAAAAGTTTCTATTCCTTGTTTTACGCGATCGTATTTTGACTGATAGGTAACAATACTTCTTTCGAATTGCGATAGTGCTTTTGCAATGGCAATTGAATCAATAGTAGTTGTACCAAATGCGTTTTTAAATAATGCAGGATAATAACTTAGTGATTTTACTTTTGCTTCTAATGCCGACAATGTCATATCCATTTCTACATGATTTTGTATAGGCATTAGTGCTTGTTTTTCTAGGGTAGCAGCGCGTTCGTCCCAAAACATTTTTCCAGATTTATAAAAGCGGATATTTAAAATGGCCATTGAATTTCTGCTGGTTAATGAGCCGTCTAATCCTTTGCTTAAAGCAGTTGTATCATCGAAAGAAAATTGTTGTTTGTGGCAAGATCCACAACTGGTAGTAGCATTTCGGCTCAATTGTTTATCGTAAAACAATACCCTGCCCAAAGTAGCGCCAGCATTGGTTATTGGATTGGTTGTTGGCATATTGTCTGACGCAATTAATGCTGTTTGTACATGCGTGGGATACTTATCTAAATAATCAAATAAGGTAGTAGGTAGTGTAGGAAGCAATTCCGTACTTGTAACGGGAGTAGTAATAACGTCTGCTGTAGTTTTATTTAAAATAGTTGTCGATTCTGTTTTAGTACAAAATTGAAAAAAAATAGCAGCAGAAAATAATACGAGTGATATGATTAGTTTTTTCAAATTAGGCAATTGAATAGTTAATTAATAGGGTTACAGTTCTATGACATTGAATGATAATTTTCGTTTAGTCAAGAAATTTCGTTTTAACATCCCCTTATATTTCCTTTACATTTGCTTTAACATGGGACAGAAAAAATTAATTCGATTCGAAGCCATTAAAGGTTTTTCTAATGTACACGAATACCCGCAAGGCATGCAGGGTAAATGGAATGGGTATTTTAAAAATGAAAATCCTATTACATTAGAACTTGCTTGCGGTAAGGGAGAATATGCAGTGGGTTTGGGTAGTTTATATCCTAATAGAAATTTTATAGGAATAGATATTAAAGGAAATAGAATTTGGCGTGGTGCTAAAACTGCCTTAGATAATGGACTAACTAATGTGGCTTTTATCCGCTCTCATATAGATAAAATTACCGACTACTTTAACCCCGGCGAAATTTCTGAAATCTGGATTACGTTTCCCGATCCGCAGTTAAGAAGCTCTAGGGCAAAAAAAAGATTAACGCATCCTAAGTTTTTGCGATTGTACCAACAAGTACTAGTTAATGGAGGAAAGGTTCATTTAAAAACAGATAGCCCAAATTTGTACCATTTTACGCAAGCTGTAATAAACTTATTTGAACTTTCGGTGTTAAAAGATTCAGACAACGTGCATTCCTTGCCAGAAATTAAGCCTGAACTGCTTATTAAAACACATTATGAGCAGTTAGATATTGCACAGAGCAGTCGTATACACTACCTCTGTTTTGAATTGAACAAGGAATTGCCAATTGAAAAAGACGCAGTTTTAAAACAAATACTCAGTGAGCAAGAACCTGATTGAATCAGTTGATTTTTATTACGATGAAAATGGCAATGTTGTTTTCACCGAACTATTCCACCTACACAAAGGTGTTTGTTGTGGAAACGGATGTCGTCATTGCCCCTTTAATTTTGAATCTGTTCCAGAACCAAAAAGGTCGGCATTATTAGCACAAGAAAAAGCCTAATTAATCATGGCTAAAGCAACAAAAAATAAGCAACCTAATAGCCTTCCAATAGTATTCATTAATGGCAAAAAAGAATCGAGTTTTTTTGAACAAGTCTACGATGTTGTAAGACTCATCCCTAAAGGCAGGGTAACTAGTTATGGCGCCATTGCTGCTTATTTAGGTTCTAAAAAAAGCGCGCGAATGGTAGGATGGGCCATGAATAACGCCCACCAAATTCTGCCGAAACTGCCTGCCCATAGGGTTGTTAACCGCAATGGCATGCTAAGTGGTAAGGCGCATTTTGCCACACCCACCCTCATGGAAGAATTATTAGCCAAAGAAAAAGTGTTACTAAAAAACGACTGTATTATAAACTTTGCAGAAAAACACTGGGACCCCACAATTGAATTAGCCCTTTAAATTTACTACGCGTAAAAAGGCTTAATCATCCAATAAACCAGAGGCCCAGTAATAGCAACATACAACCATAATGGCCATGTAATTTTTGCTAATTTTTTATGTACTGCAAACTCGGCAGTTAGTGCACGATATGCTGTAAATAAAATAAATGGCAGAATGATTGCTGCTAAAAATATATGGGTAGATAAAATAATTAAGTAAATAGTTCTTGTGCCACCAACCGCTAATTTTTCTTCGTCCGATACAATGCCATTG
>CAIKZP010000073.1 GCA_903831935.1 uncultured Bacteroidota bacterium
GCAATTGCAGCATATCCGCAGCTGAGTTGTTTTCCTGATTCATCTACCAAGCATCCAGCAAAAGTTACTTGGGTAGGTAGTACCACAGGTAAACAAGTACAACAAGGATGGGGCGTTTATGAAGATGTATTTGCACCAACAGAATATACTTTTAATTTTTTACAAGATGTATTAGACGAAGTGTTGGCATTATTTCCTTCTACACTTATTCATATTGGTGGAGACGAATGTCCTAAAACTGCTTGGAAAAATTCGGCTTTTTGTCAGCAATTAATTAAAGACAAAAACTTAAAAGACGAACACGGTTTACAAAGTTATTTTATTCAAAGAATTGAAAAATATTTAAACAGTAAAGGCCGTCAAATTATTGGTTGGGATGAAATTTTAGAAGGTGGATTGGCACCAAATGCAGCAGTAATGAGTTGGCGCGGAGAAGAAGGTGGCATAGCAGCTGCTAAGCAAAAACACACCGTGATAATGACTCCTAATAGCTATGCTTATTTCGACCATTCTCAAACCAAAAAAGACGATTCATTAACAATTGGCGGTTACTTAACCGTTCAAAAAGTATATGAATACGAACCTATTCCTAAAGAACTTTCAAAAGAAGATGAGAAATACGTATTAGGTGCTCAAGCCAATTTATGGACCGAGTATATTTCTAACTGGTCTAAAATTGAATACATGACATTTCCACGTATGACAGCTATGAGTGAAGTGCTTTGGAGTCAAAAAGGGCAACGCAATTGGGGTGATTTTCAAAAACGATTAGCAGAACAGCTAAAAAAATACGAATTTTGGAACTGGAATTATAGCAAAGCCGTTTTAAATCCAGCTGCAGAACTATCTGACAAGAAATAGATTAGAATTATTACTCATATACTGTATTCAGAAATTAGACTACTAAATAAAAGCGCATGGTTGACTCATTCGAAAAAATTGCCGTACAGATTTATGCAAATGCTACAGAAGGTTCCAAACATGTAGCCAATGAAATTGCACATCTTATCCGTCAAAAACAAGCATTAAATGAACCATGTGTGTTGGGTTTGGCAACAGGCTCCACACCTATTTCATTGTATGCCGAATTGGTTCGCCAACACCGCGAAGAAGGTTTAAGTTTTAATAATGTAATCAGTTTTAATTTAGACGAGTACTATCCTATTGAAAGAGATGCTTACCAGAGTTACTGGAGCTTTATGCATAGGCATTTATTTAATCATATAGACATTCTGCCAGAAAACATAAACTTACCCGAAGGAATAGGCTCAAAAGACGATGTAAAAAGACTCTGTGCTGAATATGAAAATAAAATTGAATTAGTTGGTGGAATTGATTTGCAAGTTTTAGGATTGGGTAATAATGGACATATAGGTTTTAACGAACCTGGTTCTAGTATTTTTTCTAAAACCCGAATGGTGAATTTAGAAAATGGAACCAGACTTGCCAATACCTATGAATTTCAAAATATTTCTAAAGTGCCTAGGCGTGCAGTAACCATGGGTATTAGCACCATCCTAAAATCGAAAAGAATTTTATTAATGGCATGGGGTGCAAAAGGAAATGTAGTAGCCAAAGCAGTTGAAGGAAATGTAACCGAACAAATTCCAGCAAGTATTTTACAACAACATACCGATTGCACATTTATCATTGACCAAAATGCATCGCAAGAATTAACCAGAATTAAAACACCTTGGTTAACTGGCGAATGTGTTTGGAGTAAGCAAATGATTAAACGTGCGGTGATTAATTTGGCATTAAAATTAGACAAGCCTGTACTAAGTTTAAACACCGTTGATTATACCGAAAATGGTTTGTCTGAATTACTAGTAGAAAAAGGCGATGCTTACGAAATTAACCTGCAAGTATTTTATTTATTACGCGATACCATTACAGGATGGCCTGGTGGAAAACCCGGAGCAGTAATTCCTGCACATCCAGAACGTAGTGAACCGCATCCAAAAAGATGTGTAATTTTCTCTCCGCACCCAGACGATGATATTATTAGCATGGGTGGTACATTCATGCGTTTACACGACCAAGGGCATGAAGTACATGTTGCCTATCAAACAAGTGGTAACATAGCAGTGACCGATGAATTTGTTACCCGATTTATTGATTTTGCAGTGGGTTTCGAAGACATGTTTGGCATTGACAATAAAATGAGTCAGTCAATATTAACCGAAGCAAGAAATTATATAGCTAGCAAAAAAAAGAACCAAGTAGATACTCCTGAAATACGCGCCATTAAAGGATTGATACGTCGTTGCGAGGCTAAAGCCACGTGCAGATACGTAGGACTACCCGATGATTCTAGAAGTCATTTTCAAAACCTTCCTTTTTACGAAACAGGAACGATTGATAAAAATCCAATGAGTGAAGCCGATGTATTAAAAACAATGGAACTCTTAATTGAATTAAAACCGCAACAAGTATTTTGTGCAGGCGATTTAGCAGATCCGCACGGCACTCATAAAGTTTGCTTAGATATTGTTTTTGAAAGTTTAAGACGCTTAAAAGCAGCAGGTGAACCATGGATAAAAGACTGTTGGGTTTGGTTGTACAAAGGCGCTTGGCAAGAATGGGATATTTCTGAAATTGAAATGGCTATTCCTATGAGTCCAGACCAAGTAATGAAAAAACGTTTTGGTATTTTTATACACCAATCACAAAAAGATTCGGTTCCATTTCAAGGAACAGATAGTAGAGAATTCTGGCAACGCGCCGAAGATCGAAACAGCAATACGGCAAATACTTATGCCGCTTTAGGTATGACAAAATATGCCGCAATGGAAGCATTTGTTCGTTGGCACTATTAAACAATGTATGGCGATGGAGAGAGAATCGATAAAAACTATTTGGGGCAAGAATTGGGCAGAACCATTTTTTAAACGCAGATTAATACAGGCAATTATACTTTGGATTTTAGTATTGATAGCCTTTCCTATATTTTTTAATTATATAGAAACAAGAGAAGGCACTACACTAAACGATAGAATATTAGCGTATTTGCCAAGGTACAATGTATCGGTTCCTACGTTTTTAATTATATGGTCAATGTCTTTATGGTTTCTGTATCGAGCCATTCATGCACCAAAAATGTTATTGCTATTTATGTGGGGATTTGTAGTGTTGAGTTTATCTCGTTTCCTCACCATTTATTTGGTAGCACTTAATCCGCCAGCTGATTTGATCCCTTTAATGGATCCAATTACCAATTTATTTTATGGAGGCACTAGTCATTTTATTACGAAAGATCTTTTCTATTCTGGGCATACATCCACACAGTTTTTAATTTTTTTATGCTTCAATAAAAAGACCGATAAAATACTAGCATTAATAGCCACTTGTTTAATTGGCATTTTGGTATTAATTCAGCACATCCATTATTCAATAGATGTAATTGCCGCACCTGTTATGTGTTACGGTGTATTTTTAATTAGTAAAAGAATTGTAAGAAACTAAAACGCTTCACCAAGTTCAAAATAAAAACCTTGGTTTAATCCTGGCCCTACCCCATAGTCTAATCTGATATTTAATTTTTCAGATTTATTAATTGCAAAGCGCAATCCAGCACCCAAACTATATTTTAAATCGCTCAAATTAAAGTCCTGTAAGTTGTGTCCTACATCGCCAAAATTTCCAAAAGCAACTACGCCAAATCGGTTATTGAGTTGGTGTCTTAATTCAGACTGAAAAACCATTTGCATTTTATCGCGATA
>CAIKZP010000074.1 GCA_903831935.1 uncultured Bacteroidota bacterium
ATGATATAAAGGAATATCTTTCTGAGTAACTTGCTGACTAGCAATTGTGAATATTGAATGATTATTAATTTTCCAAAGTGCTTTGATGTCATAATCTTGTTCTTTGTATCCAGAAGGCGACTGTATTCCAGTAGTATCCCCACCAATTAAATCTCCAAATTTTCTTTTCGTAAATCCTGCTAAAATTGTTAGATTTTTTGAATGATAATTAATTTCAGCTCTACTTGAATATTCCATATCCGAAGAAACCATTTTTCCTAATAGACTTATATTCCATGATGGTTTTATTGAAAATGAACTTGATTTTGAAAACACCTGAATTACGCCACCCATTGCATCTGAACCATATTGTACAGAACCAGTTCCTCGAACAACTTCCATATTTGCAATAGAAAAAACATCAATGGTATTTAGATATTGATTAGGACCATATCTATACGTACTGTTGTTCATCCTAATTCCGTCTAATAATAATAAATTTTGGTTACCAGTTAGTGATCTAATAAAAGGAGACCCTCCACCCTGATTTGTTTTTTGAACAAAAATGCCTGTTGCTCCATTTAATGACTCTGGTACTGTTCGAAATGAAAATGATTCAATATTTGAACCGGTCATTTTATTTACAGAATATGGTAAATTAATAGTGGAAACTTGTTGCCTTGTGGCAGTAACTATTACTTCTTGTAAGCTACTATCTTGACTAACAAATTGTGAAAATCCAGAAATAGGAAGCAAGAAAAATATTAAAACTTCTTTCATAAAATATTTTGGCAAAAATATATGAACAAAACTTTAATTCTATAACGAAGGACTAATTTTAATAATCAATTAATAGTAGATAAAAAAGGTGCTACTTTTCAGGCACAGGAATAATACAAATATTCATAGACCGATTGTCTTCCGAAATCATTGCCGACTGAATTTCTATTTTTTTACTATCTGCACTAAATGTTGGATGCGGATGATCGGCTGCGGTTTCTTTATGACCTGCAGACAACAAAATCATTTCGCGCGTTTTTCTATCTATTAAATAAATATTACGCTTAAAATCATCGCCTACAGCCCAGCGTCCGTCGGGTGAACCATTTACATGCCAGAGCCCGCTTCCACTTGGTGTTTGACCTATAATTGTCATTTCTCGGGTGCGTAAATTCACAATACCCAAACCTGTTGGCTTTTCTCTGGTACCTGAAGGCCCCCATTCGGTTTCTTGACCAGGATTACTGCCGCTAACTGGCGTACCTGCTAATGCTATATTATCTGTGCCTGGCACTTTTCTGTGACCCATAATGGCTATGGCTACTTCGTTTTGAGTAATCACCGCTTCATGTGTTACCCATTCGTATTCCGATTCTGGGTAAAGCGGACGCAACCCTGTTCCATCGGCAGATACTACCCAAGTGCGTTGTGGTGATTTTCCACCTGTTTCCCAACAAAAAACAATTTCACCTTTTACCCAAGGATTGGTTTGTACATGTCCTATTTGAAAAGGAACTGATATTATATATTTTAATTCACCTGAATGAATATCCATACTCATTAAACCTGCAGGGCCTGCGCCCATTTTACGTGGTCCAAAAGCTTTTTCAATTTTAGTATTGGGTAATAAATGCTTTGCAGCCTCAGTAGCGCCTACTCTAAAATAAACGAAACCTTCTTCTGCATCAAGTGCCATATCGCTTCCTGCCCCTATTTCTGCAGCAATAACGCCACATACTCTTTGGTATACTGAAGCTGTTTGTAGTGTACCTGCTTTACTATCACTAAACAACTTTTCTAAATTCACTTCTACAATTTCCATTGGCTGATTTCTTTTGATAGAAGTATCTTTTGAAGCATTGCGCATAAAATAAAGCTTCATAGATTTTCTGGCTACACAAAGCATTCCTGTATAACCACCTTCGGTAATTTGCATGATTTCACCTGATGTTTCATTAACAGCCAATGCTTCATTCTTTGCTCGGCTCGAACGAAATACCAACCAGTTGCCATCTGCAGTCCATTGCGTATGTGTTTGATAGATTTTTGAAACACCGTTGGGCGTACTCGTTAAAAATGTTAGCATCGTTCCAGTAATAGGATCTTTTACTATTTTTTTCTCCGAAGGAAATTGTTTGCCTATTTGTGCAATTACTGTATTTGAAAAAAATACTATTAAAAAAAATATGGCAAGCGATAGTAGGTTGGCTGCTTTTTTCATATATAAAATTATAAATTCTTTTAAGCAATAATAAGGCTTTAAAATCACAAGAATTAAGTGCTATATTTTTATAGCTAATTTAAATACTACTATTTGTTTACTCCTTTAACCTTCATTTGAAGTGTATATACTGACTTTGAAGCAGTTATAAATAGTGTGTGGTTATCTTTACCACCGAAAGTAACATTGGCTGTCCAACTTTCGGGTACTTTAATCTGCTCAATTAATTCTCCATTTGAATTATAAACAAATACACCATTTCCGGTTAGATATATATTTCCACTATCATCAATAGTCATTCCATCAGAACCTCTATTTACAAAGAGTGTTTGCGAATGCAAAGTTCCATCTGCAGAAATGGTATATCTATAAGTTTTATTGGCTTTAATATCTGCCACATATAAAAATTGACCATCAGCAGAACCTATAATACCATTAGGTTTCAATAATTGATTGGCAACTAAAATGGGTGCTTTATTTTTTTGTACATAATAAACATTCTCAGCTTGTATTTCTGGCATTTTTCTTGTCCAATAATCACGTGAATAAAAAGGATCTGTAAAATAAATTCCTCCGGTATTACTAATCCATAAATCATTGGGTCCGTTAAAATGAAGACCTTTAAAATCAGTAACCAATACTTTTATTTTTCCTTTGCGATTGATATTTATAATTTGATTCTGTTCGTCGGCGCAAGTAATTAAATTTCCTTTTTTATCAAAAAACATTCCGTTTGATCGACTAGTATTTTCTAAAAAAACAGAGAGCTTGCCTTTAGTATCGTATTTCCAAATTTTATTATTGGGTTGATCTGTAAAAAAAATATTTCCATATTTATCTACTGCCGGGCCTTCTGTAAAACTGAATTCATTTGAAATTAATTGCAGTGTTGCATTGTCTGCAATAATACCATTAGCGCCTCTATTTAATTTATTTTCTATTTGGCTAATAGATTGATAAGAATAGAAAAACAAACAGCCTATCAATAAAAACTTTCGCATCTGATTAATAAAGTTGATTTTATAATTTTAAGTTAGGTATCAATAAATACACTACAAATTAAGGTTTCTTTTGATGCCATTCCTTTATTGAATTCAAGAAACAAAAAAGCCACTTACGAAATTCCGTAAGTGGCTTTTGATATTATGATGTATTAAAATAATTTAATCAAGCAATAATAACATTAGCGCCTCTATTTA
>CAIKZP010000075.1 GCA_903831935.1 uncultured Bacteroidota bacterium
AGCAGAAGAGTGTTTAAGCTGTTGTTCTAATATTTTGGTGTAACTCTCCCAACAAGATCTAAGCTTATCCATGTTTAATACTTCTGCCTCTTTCACTTCCTCAATTGCATATTGGTCGCCATATTTTTCACGCAATGCATCCAATAAACCTTTTTTATTTCCGGTTGGAATTAGATTGGGTTTTGGAGTAGCAACTGTTTGTTTGATTGGCGTTGGATTCGCTGCAACTGTGGTAACAGTCTTTGCTGGTGTTACCAATGCGGCAGGTGTTTCAATATAAAGTTTTGGAGCAGGTACTGCACTAGTTGCAGCAACATTTAATTGGATGGATGGGATTTTTTTTGTGCGGATAGCAATGGGCCCGTCAATCCGTTTTTTTTTTACAAGTGTGCCATTTTCTGAAGACAGCTCAATGGCTTGTTGTAAAAAATTTAGTTTGATAATGGTTAGTTCAACGTGCAATCTTTTATTGCGCGCCATTTTATAATTTATTTCCGATTCATTTAAAATATTCAAAGCACTCACCAAAAATGAAACACCTGCTTTTACTGCAGTGCTGGTATACTTGGCTTGCATGCCTTCAACCACTTCTAATAAGGCTGCGGATTTTGGATCTTTACACACCAATAAGTTTCTAATAAATTCAGCAAACCCATTTAATACCAAATCTCCTTCAAATCCTTTGCGGTTTATTTCATCGTATAAAAGCATGGCCGATGCAAGGTCTTGCTCTTGCATGGCTTCTAGCATTTTAAAATAATAGTCGTCGTCTAAAATATTTAAATGCTCAAGTGTATTTTGATACGTAAGCGTGCCATTGGTGAAACTAACAATCTTATCTAAAATACTTAATGAGTCACGCATACAGCCTTCGCTTTTTTGAGCGATTACTTGTAGTGCTGCTTTTTCGGCATTGATATGTTCTTTGGTAACAATTTCTTGTAGATGCTCTACGGTATCGTTATTGGTAATGCGTTTGAAATCAAAAATTTGACACCTACTTAAAATAGTAGGTAAAATTTTGTGTTTTTCTGTAGTTGCCAGAATGAAAATTGCGTAGGGTGGTGGTTCTTCAAGTGTTTTTAAAAATGCATTAAAGGCATTAGCACTTAACATGTGTACCTCATCTACAATATATACTTTGTATTTACCCGCCTGTGGGGCAAATCGAACCTGTTCAACTAATGACCTAATATCGTCTACCGAGTTATTACTAGCCGCATCTAACTCATGAATATTTAAGGAAGTGCCAGCGTCAAAAGAAACGCAACTATTGCATTTGTTACAAGCTTCGCCATCGGCTGTTTGGTTAGTACAGTTAATGGTTTTTGCTAAAATTCTAGCACAAGTAGTTTTACCCACACCTCTTGGTCCGCAAAATAAAAATGCGTGCGCCAATTGGTTATTTTTAATGGCATTCTTAAGTGTAGTAGTGATATGCGCTTGCCCAACAACAGTATTGAAGTTCTGTGGGCGGTATTTTCTGGCTGATACAACGAAATTATCCATAATTCACTTAGAAGAAGTTCAAATGTAAGCAATCAAGTAGTTTTTTACAATGATTACTGGGTAGAAACTGATTTTCTGAATAAGTTTTTTATTTATAGTTCATTTCTGGATGTCTTTCAAAATTTTGGCTAGGATCAAATAGATGACGATAGGTAACCAAGCGCCTACTTTGTTTGCCTCCAAGGCTTTTGTAGATATTAATCATTTTAGGGTTCCATTCGCCAGCCCAGCCCATTTCATACATATCATACCAACCTTTACCCTGTACAAATTGTCCGCATTCTTTAATTAAAAAACTATCTACTCCTAAAGCCTGGAATTTTGGAACCACGCCAAAAGCCATACCAGTGAGCCTTTTATTGCTGCCACGCCATTTCATCCAAACCAACTGTAACTTTTGAAACCAGCCCAATTTTCCATTAAAATATTTGAAATATTGGTTGAGGTCGGGGATATTGATAAACATGGCAATGGGCTCTTCTTTAAAATAGGCAAACCAAATGGTGCGTTCATCCATAATTGGTTTCATTTTTTTAAACAGTTTTAATACATGCTCATTCGAAATTTCTTTTGCTTCTCCGTGTTGGGCCCAAGCCAAATTATACACCGTAGCAAAATCATTGGCATATTTTTCTATTTCATTGAGTTTGGCATGTTTGGCTTGATAGTCTGGCTTTGCTTTAAACCTAGCATGCCTTTCTGTAAAACGCGCTGGATACGGATCGTCTACAACCATGGTATAATAATATTGGTTGTAGTAATTTTTAAAGCCATAAACATCAAAAAGTGCTTCGTAATACGAGGGATTAAAAGACATACCATATATCGGCTCGCTATCAAAGCCTTCTACAAGTAAGCCCCACCATTTATCGCGGTCTCCAAAATTAATTGGTCCATCCATTGCTACAGCCCCTTTACTAATTAGCCACTGCTTTGCAGCATCAAACAAAATATTTGCAGCGGCTTGATCATTGATACAATCAAAAAAACCAATTCCGCCTGTTATAAAATCAGTTCCTTTATTAATATACTTGCTATTAATAAAGGCAGCAATCCTTCCAATAGTAATGCCTTCTTCATTTAAAAGTATCCAACGTTTTGGCTCGCCGTGGTTAAAAAATTTATTTTTCAAAGGATCAAATACTTCGTTCACTTCATTGTCGAGCGGACGAATATATGCAGGATTCGATTTATTAATTTGAACAGCAATTTGTATAAATTCTGCAGCAGTTTTTTTGTCTGTTACTTCAACCAAATGCATAGTTAATATTTTAATTATTTAAGTTAATCAGTTATTGTTTAAATAATTTCAATGACATTTTTTCATCGTGGCCATAAATGTCTTTTCTAAAATTAAGCAAACCATTTTTGTCTACCCATGCTGTAAAATAAACAATAAAAACGGGTATTGTTTTTTTAAGAGTTACCCATTTCTCTTTTGGCTGGTGCATGGCAGTATCAATTGTTGCAGCATTCCAAGTGGTATCATTTCTTAATAAGTAAGCAGCCATTTTTTGAGGGTTGCTAATGCGAATGCAGCCATGACTCAATCCCCGGCTAGATTGTGTGAACAGTTCTCTGTTTGGTGTGTCATGTAAATAAATATCGTAATTGTTTGGGAACAAAAATTTTACCAAACCCAATGAGTTTAAGGGCCCCGGCTTTTGCCGGATAGTAGGAAGTCCTTTGCTTTTGCCAGTGATTTCCATATTATTTTTTTCTAAATACTTTGGATTTTTAGCAATGGCAGGAAGGATTTCTTTTTCAACAATACTTGCAGGAACATTCCAGTAAGGACTGAATACAATGTATTTTAATTGACTATTAAAAATAACTGTTCCGTTTGCTGTTTTACCTACTATTACATTTAAGTCAAAAATGTTTTTGCCGCTATCTATTACATGTAATTTGTATTCTGGAATATTCACTAAAATATAGTTACTGTCTTTAATAACTGGTAGCCAACGTAAGCGTTCCATATTTATCAATAACTGTTTTATTCTTTTAGCAGCAGGTACATTTAACGCTTCAATCATTTTATTTCCAATAGCGCCATCTACACTTAACCCCATTCTTTTTTGAAATAGTACAACAGCTTTGTATAATAAGCTGTCGTATTTCATTAAACTATCATTGATGGGCAAATCGCCTAATTCTGCTAACCGATTTTTAATTTGTTTAATTACCTGTGCACTAATGCCTTTTTTAAGTGGTTTTAATTGAAATGGAATACTATCAGTAGCTTCTTTTTTAGCCAGCTGGTAATAAAAACTTAGTTGGGTTTGCAATTGCTTGTAGGGCGAATTAGTATCTGCAGTTAAGCCAATTTCAGATGCTTTAAGTTTTAATGTTTCGCCTAATAGATTGGTCAGGTCAATTTTTTTTCGAGGGATAAACCAGCCAAGATCTGCGGTATTAATATTGCTGCCATTGTATACTTTTTCGGCATGTAAAAAGAATTGGCCTGTAAATAAAAGTTCTGTTTTTAAAATACTATCCTGTGGTGTTTTATGTAAGGTGTCGTTGTGTAAAGTGTTGTATAACTGAATAAGTGCTGGATTCAGCATACTACTATCTTGTAATTCATTGCTATCATTATTTAATAGGTTTAAAAAATGAGCGGCTTGGTCGGTAATGCCATCTTTGTCGAACCATGCATATTGGTAATTTCGCCCCTTGTAAAAATCATTAAACTGATTTTCATAGGTGCTTAGTTCTGGGTGTAACAATAAAAAATTAGTTAATTGTATACTGTCGAAAAATAAAGTATTGAATGAGGTGATTTTTGTAATAGAAGTATCTCTAATAATAATTTTATTGTTAGTCAATGCATTTTTGCAGGATTCTATAGTTACCAATAGTATAAAAATCAGTAAAAAATGATAACGCTTCATATTGGTAAGGTAAGAAATAAAATTACTAAGATCTATTTGCAAGTAGTGTTATAGCAACAACTCCAGCGGTTTCTGTTCTTAATCGGGTATTACCCAAACTCACAGGCAAAAATTTATTATTCATTGCCAATGAAATTTCGTTGGGTGTAAAATCGCCTTCAGGACCTATTAATATTAATGTGTTAATAGCTGACTGCAAAGTATTGATAGTGTTTTTTGCATCATCCTCGCAATGCGCTATTAATTTTTGAGGATGCGTAGCTGTTTGTATCAATTTTATAACATCAATTGGCTCGTGCAGTACAGGTAACCAAACTTGTTCGCTTTGAAGCATTGCTGCAATTAATATTTGTTGCATTCTATCGTAACGAAAACGTTGCTGTTCTGTTCTTTTACAGATTAATGGGTATATTTCTATAATGCCAATTTCAGTTATTTTTTCTAGCATCCATTCAAATCTATCTGCGTTTTTTAGAACTGATATGCCAATACTATTACAACTATTAGACAGCGGGGTAAAACTTGTTTTATCAATAAGCGCAACTGATTTTTGCTTATCGGCACTTATCAAACTAGCGTTAAATAAATTGCCTTTTCCGTCTGTTAAATTCAGGGGCTGGCCAACTTTCATTCGCAAGACTTGCACACAATGCTTACTTGTTGTTTCGCTTAAAACAAAAGGCAAGTTTGCGTTAATTAGTTTGGGTTCATAAAAAAATGGCACACTCATTTATTGCAAATTCGGTACAACATTAAAAGGGTTGTTCGGTTTCAAAACCTTGGTCAAAATCGGCCTCATTCATTTTACTGCCTTTTTGCAAATAAAATTTAGCCCCATCACTGTCTGACGCTCCAGCTGTTGGAGTAGTTGGTGGACCAATTGGTTTCCAGTTTTTTGATAAGCCAGCAGCTGCAGTATCTTCTTCCCATTCTTCAAAACGTTGAATAGATAAATTAGCCCTTAGTTTAATGGTTTCTAGCGATCCATTTCTATGTTTGGCTATTCGTATATGCGTTTCTCCATGGGTGCTTTCGCCCATTTCGTTGCTTTTAACTTCGTAGTATTCTGGTCGATAAATAAACATAACCATATCGGCATCTTGCTCAATCGCACCCGACTCACGTAAATCACTCAACTGAGGCATTTTACTTTCCTTACGGGTTTCAACAGCACGACTTAACTGACTCAATGCAATAATAGGTACACTTAGTTCTTTAGCAAGTGCTTTTAAGTTTCTTGAGATATTACTAATTTCTTGTTCCCTGTTTCCGCCCTTATCATTGGTGCCACTCATTAATTGCAAATAGTCAATAATAATGATTCCTACTTTGTGTTTGTTTACCAGTCTTCTTGCTTTTGCTCTAAATTCAAAAATATTAAGCGCTGCAGTATCGTCAATAAATATTGGGGCAACTTCTAATTTTTTAATTCCCTTGTTTAGTAATTGTTGGTACTCGTGGTCTTCTAATTTACCGCGACTAATTTTCTCCATTTTAATTTCACTCTCTGCACTCAAAATTCTTTGAACCAATTGAGAGGCACCCATTTCTAATGAGAAAAAGCCAACAGCAACTGGTTTTGTAGGATGCAAAGCAGCGTTTCGGGCTAAATTTAATGCGAAAGCCGTTTTACCCACTGAAGGCCTTGCCGCTAAAATAATTAAATCGGTTGGCTGCCATCCATAAGTAATGCGATCGAGGGTGGCAAATCCACTAGGCACCCCAGATATATCGTCTGTTTTGGTACGTAGTTCATCAATTCGGTTCATGGTTTTTGCCAAAACCTCAGTGATTTCTTCGAAATTCTTTTTTAGATAGTTGTTGGTAATATTGAACATTTTGGTTTCGCTCTCATCCAACAAATCAAATACATCGGTGCTATCTTCATAAGCATCGCCTATAATTTCACCGCTAATGCGAATTAATTCTCTTTGAATAAATTTTTGTAAAACAATCCTAGCATGCGCTTCAATATTGGCAGTTGATACTACCGAATTGGTTAGTTTGGTAACATAATAAGGTCCACCTACAATGTCTAATTGCTCTCTAAATTTAAGTTCTTCAACCACCGTTAAAATATCAATAGGCATGCTTTTTTGTTGCAAACCCATCATTGCGTTGAATATATGTTGGTGCGCTTCTACATAAAAGCACTCTGGTTTTATAATTTCTGTAATGGTGTCAAAAGCACTTTTTTCAAGCATAATTGCACCCAATACGGCTTCTTCTAATTCTTTTGCCTGTGGAGGAACCTTACCGTAAACCATTGTATTTAGGTCTATAGAAGTTTTTCTTCTCTTACGGTCTTTGTTTAAACTGGTTATTTCCATTGTTGAATTTGCTGCTTTAAAAACTAACCCAAAAAATTAATTTGGTAATGAATTGGTGGGTTTCCAATAAATTACTTCAGAACAAGGGGAAGCGAATATGAGGTAAGTAATCGGGTTCTGAAAATTTATTTCAATCAATTTTCATCCACAGGTTATTCATGCTTCATTCACATGCAAAGTTGCGCTATCCACAGTATTTTCTATGCTTATCCACCAAAACTAAAAGTTTTCCCACGCTAATACAAGTATATTAACAAAGTCTTGTGCAGAAAAAATTCTAAAAATTTCGCAATAATTAAACAAAAAAAATCGTAACTAAAAAAAGTTTTACAAGTCTTCTAACGCTATAAACCCCTTCTGTAAAGGCCTAGTCTTTTCAAATTTACACATTCACAAGGTCATCAAACATTTATCACCTATTTTTGATGCCTGAAAAGCGTTAGCAATTATGACCATTAGTTACAACTGGCTGAGTGAATACTTACCTGATACAATTGAACCTGAAAAATTATCTAGAATTCTTACTTCCATTGGTTTGGAAGTTGAAAGTTTAGAAAAATACGAACGCATCAAAGGCGGCTTGGCTGGCTTGGTTATTGGAGAAGTGCTAGAATGCAGCATGCATCCTAATGCAGACAAGCTTACGCTAACAAAGGTAAATATTGGGTTAGCCGAACCATTACAAATTGTTTGTGGCGCACCAAATGTAGCGGTTGGACAGAAAGTAGTGGTAGCAGGTGTTGGAACAACCATCTATCCTTTAACTGGCGATCCAATCACCATGAAAATTGCCAAAATCAGGGGTATTGAAAGTTTTGGAATGATTTGCGCTGAAGACGAAATTGGTTTGGGCGGAAGTCATGCAGGTATTTTAGTAATGCCAGCATCCTTAATTCCTGGAACCCCTGCTGCCGAACATTTTCAACCATATTCCGACTGGATTTATGAAATTGGATTAACACCCAACAGAATGGATGCCATGAGCCATTTTGGCGTTGCCAGAGATGTATGTGCTTATTTGAGTCATCATCAACAAGAAACAAGGGTTAAAACGCCTAATGCTAATGGTTTTAAAATAGATAATAATTCATTACCCATTTCAGTTCAAGTAGAAAATTCAACTGCTTGTCCGCGTTATGCTGGTTTAACAATTAGTGGCGTTACTGTAAAGGAATCACCTGATTGGTTAAAAAATAAATTACTAGCTATTGGGTTAAGGCCAATTAATAATATAGTAGATATCACCAATTTTATTTTGCACGAAACTGGTCAACCCTTGCACGCATTCGACACAAATGCTATTGAAGGGAAAACTATTATTGTAAAAAATTTGGCCAATGAAACGCCATTTATAACCCTTGATGGCAAAGAAAGAAAATTGACTGACAATGATTTAATGATTTGCAATGCAACTGCGGGAATGTGTATAGCCGGTGTGTATGGCGGACAAAATAGCGGCGTTGTAGCCGAAACAACTAGTATCTTTTTAGAAAGTGCTTGGTTTCAACCTTCAAGTATTCGTAAATCATCGGTACATCATGGTTTAAGAACAGATGCTGCAACCAGATTTGAAAAAGGCGTAGACATAGATAATACAGTGATTGCATTAAAACGTGCAGCACTTTTAATTAAAGAGTTGGCTGGCGGTGAAATTACTAGTGAGGTGGTTGATATTTATCCTAACCCACTTCCTAAAACAGAAATTTCTTTAAAACACCATTACCTAAAAAAACTAAGTGGCAAAAATTACCATGCCGATAAAGTGAATCGAATTCTTAGCGCACTTGGTTTTGAAATTTTAAAAGAAGGACAAGACGAATTACGTGTTGCTGTTCCAAGAAGCAAGCCAGATATAAGTTTGCCAGCAGATATTGTAGAAGAAATTATTAGAATTGATGGGTTAGATAATATTGAAATTCCATCTACCATAACCATTAGTCCTGCCATTGATCCTACAGCAGTAAAAGAAAATTTAAAAGAAAAAATTGCCAATTATTTGGTGGGTCAAGGATTTGTAGAACTCTTAACCAATTCCATTACCAATAGTAAATATTTTAGCGAAACGGTTTTGGAAACTGCGGTTAAGATGATTAATAGCCTAAGTGCAGATTTAGATATTTTACGTCCATCCATGTTAGAAACAGGATTAGAAACTTTGGCTTATAACCTCAACCGAAAAAACAATAACCTTCAGTGTTTTGAGTTTGGAAAAACTTATTTCAGTAAAGCGCCAGGTCAATATTCAGAATCAGAAAAATTGGCTTTGTATTTTACAGGAGAAAATCAAGAAGAAAACTGGCACCAAAAATCAAAGCCTTTAGATATTTATAAAGCAAAAGGTGTTGCAGCAGCTATCATTCAATTAACAGGTTTAACAGGTTGGCAATTTGGTTTAGTAGAAGACAAAGCCAATGCCATGAGTATTAAAGTTGGAAAAAAAGAAATAGGCCAATTGTTTGAAGTAAGCAAAGAGCAACTAGCTGGTTTTGATATTAAACAAGCGGTATATTATATTGATATTGATTTTGGTTTATTGCTACAGTTAGTAGAACAAAGAAAAATCACCTATAAAGAAGTGCCTAAATTTCCAGCCATGTTGCGCGATTTAGCCTTGGTAGTAAATAGAAGCGTTAGTTTCGAAGCTATTGAACAACAGGTAAAGAAAACACAACTTCAAAAATTACAGCAAGTACGCTTGTTTGATGTTTTTGAAAGCGAAAAATTAGGGCTCGATAAAAAGTCAATGGCGGTTAGTTTTACCTTTATGGACGACGAAAAAACCCTAACAGACAAAGAAGTTGATGCAATGGTGGCGAAACTGGTTCATAATTTCGAGAAAGAATTAGGAGCCGAAATTCGCAAGTAGACAACAAAGTGGGTAGAAAAAAGAATAAGTATTCGAATTTTATTATCAGATAACTATTAATTTAGACGGATGGTGGAACTTTCTGAACAACTAAAAACAATACAAGAAAAGCTACAGATACTGCTGAGGCAGCAACAAGTATTGCAGAAAGAGAACCAAAAGCTAAAAAAAGATTTGGAAAAAATACTGAGCGAAAAAGACCAAAAAGAGGTGCAATTGCAAGGTTTGGCAGAACAAATTCAAACCGTTAAACTTGGCACTGCCAATTGGAGTAGTACCGAAAAAGCTTTAATGGAAAAGCGAATCGACGGCTATTTAAAAGACATAGAAAAATGCCTTTTATTGCTGAATACCTAATAATATGGAAGAACTGATACCTGTAAATATTTTAATTGCCGACCGGACCTATCGTTTAAAGATAGAACCGGCAGATGAAGAGATGGTGCGTAAAACTGCAAGCCTAATTAACGATAAAATAACTGAATTCAAAACCAATTTTGCTGGCAAAGACATGCAGGACTATGTTTCCATGGCCCTTCTTTGGTTTGCAACGGAACAAACCCAGTCTGGTAATTTATTGGTAAAATGGTCGGAATTGGCTACTCAAATGAGCAGTCTTGAGAAGACAATTGACAAAGCCTTGCAAGAAAATCAGTAAAGCCCCATTATCCAAGTCGGTTCACTTTAATTATTTAAGTATCTTCGTCTCTTGTCATATGCTTGTTCTGGTAAAACGAGGTGTGATTTGTGTAAACTGATTCTGAACTATTTTAAAAATTACCAAAACCATGGATCAAACAGTCATTTCTATTATAATTGGTGCATTTTCACTAATTACAGGGGGCCTAGCGGGCAAGTTCCTGTTTTCAAAAAATACAAAAAAGCAAATTGAAGACGCCGAGCAGCAATCTCAAACCATTCTTAAAGAAGCCGAATTGCGTGCTGAAACCATTAAAAAGGAAAAGCAACTAGAGGCCAAAGAAAGATTTGTACAGTTAAAATCTGAACATGACCGCGAAGTGATGGACCGAAATCGCAAATTGGGAGAAGCCGAAAATCGCATCAAACAGAAAGAGATTTCTATCAACCAAAAAGAAACTGGGCTCGACAAACAAACAAAAGACAATGAAGTTATTAAGGATAACCTAAATCGTCAGATTGAATTGGTGAACTTAAAACGTACAGAGTTAGAGAAACACCAAGAAGAGCATATTCGTAAACTTGAAAAAATTGCAGGCTTAAGTGCAGAAGATGCTAAAGCCCAATTGATTGAAAGTTTAAAGCAAGAAGCCCATTCTCAAGCATTGTCTTTACAACAAGATATTATTGAAGACGCAAAATTAAAGGCCAATAAAGAAGCCCGTAAAATTGTTATTCAGTCTATTCAACGTACGGCGGCAGAAATTACCATTGAAAACACCGTTACAGTTTTCAACCTAGAAACCGACGAAATTAAAGGACAAATTATTGGAAGAGAAGGACGTAATATTCGTGCGATTGAAGCTGCAACAGGGGTTGACCTTATTGTGGATGATACGCCAGAAGCCATTATTCTTTCTTCATTCGATCCGTTAAGACGCGAAATTGCCCGCTTAAGCTTACAACGTTTGGTGGCCGATGGCCGGATCCACCCAGCACGTATTGAAGAAGTGGTTGAAAAAACCCGTCGCCAGTTAGAAGAGCAAGTAATGGAAATTGGAGAAAGAACCGTTATTGAAATGGGGATCCATGGCTTGCACAAAGAATTGGTACGTATTGTAGGTAAAATGCGTTTCCGTTCTTCTTATGGTCAGAACTTGTTAATGCATAGTCGTGAAACTGCTAATTTATGCGGAATCATGGCAGCAGAACTAGGAATGAACCCTAAATTGGCCAAACGTGCCGGATTATTGCACGATATTGGTAAGGTTCCAGACGAAGAAACCGAATTGAGCCACGCATTATTAGGAGCCAAATTGGCTGAAAAATATGGCGAAAATCCAGCAGTTGTGAATGCAATTGGTGCTCACCACGATGAAATGGAGATGCAATATGTGATTTCTCCTATTATTCAGGCCTGTGATGCTATAAGCGGTGCTCGTCCTGGCGCGCGTCGTGAAATCATGCAACAATACTTGCAAAGAATCAAAGACCTTGAGAACCTAGCCATGGCCTATCAAGGAGTTGAAAAAGCCTATGCAATTCAAGCAGGACGTGAATTACGCGTAATTGTTGAAGCAGAAAAAGTAACCGATGGCGATAGCGACAAGCTAAGCTTTGAGATTGCTCAAAAAATTCAGACAGAAATGACCTATCCTGGTCAGATCAAAGTAACCGTTATTAGAGAAAAAAGAGCGGTAAACGTAGCGAGATAAAAAATATTCTGTTTAGCAGTAATATTTTCTAATTTTTTCTATACCTTTGCCGTCCGCAAAAAAATAAAGTTATGGACGCAGCAGTTCAGTTTGTACACGAACAATTGACCGTTAAAAAACAACACCCTAAGTTTAAGGCAGGTGATAATATCACTGTAAACTATAAAATTGTAGAGGGTGGTAAGGAACGTATCCAAAGTTTCCGTGGTGATGTAATTAAATTACAAGGCACTGGAGCAACGGCTTCTTTTACAGTTAGAAAAATTTCAGATGCAGTAGGTGTAGAACGTTTGTTCCCTATGTTATCGCCAAATATTGATTCTATCTTGTTGAACAAGACTGGTAAGGTTCGCCGCGCCAAATTGTACTACTTGAGAGAGCGTAGTGGTAAAAGTGCTCGTATTAAAGAAAAACGTTTCTAAACGTTTTGTTGAAATAGTTAAAAGCGGAAGGTTAGTTATGCTAAGCTTCCGCTTTTTTGTTAAATATTGCGCGATTGGTAATATTTAATTGTGAGGCAGTTGAATTGCCTTAACTTTATTTTCTCAAAAAACAATTTTTATGGGCAACTTAGGATTTCAAGAAATTTTACTTATTGCAGTAGTTGTATTGGTTTTATTTGGTGGTCGCAAGATTCCAGAGTTCATGAAAGGTTTAGGCAAAGGGATTCGTGAGTTCAACGATGCCAAGAACAATGTGAAGAAAGAAATCGAAGAAGGTATGAAAGAAAAAGACCAAACTACTACACAACCTTAATTCAATTTACTCTTAAAGCTTTTTAGCCTTTGTTTCGCTTCAGCACAATCAAAGACTACCATAATGCATTACAGAACGGCCAAACCACCTGTGTGGAGGCCGTTCGTTATTATGTAGCGTCTATAGCAACCAATAAACATTTAAATGCTTATTTAGAAGTGTTTACTGAGGAAGCTATTGCTATGGCGGAATCCTTAGATGCAAAACGCCAATCAGGTGCGCCACTAGGAAAATTACACGGTGTTGTTGTAGGAATTAAAGATGTTATCTGCTACAAAGGACACAAGGTTTCTGCCGGTTCAAAAATTCTAGAAAATTTTCAGTCAATATACCACGCAACAGTTGTTGAAAAACTATTGCAAGAAGAAGCCATTATTATTGGCAGACAAAATTGCGATGAATTTGCTATGGGAAGCAGTAATGAAAATTCTGCTTATGGTGCGGTGAAAAATGCAATTGACAATTCTAGGGTTCCTGGTGGATCTTCTGGCGGTTCGGCCGTTAGTGTTCAGGCAGGTCTTTCTATGATAAGTTTGGGGTCAGATACCGGTGGTTCTGTTCGCCAACCTGCAGATTTTTGTGGCGTAGTTGGTTTGAAACCTAGTTATGGAAGAATTTCTAGGTATGGATTAATTGCTTACGCTTCATCCTTCGATCAAATAGGCATTTTTGCTTTAACAGTAGAAGATGCAGCACTTGTTTTAGAAGTTATTGCAGGAGCAGATGATTATGATAGCACCGTTTCTGTAACACCTGTACCTGATTATTCAAAAAGTATTTTACCTAGTCAAAAAAAATACCGCATTGCCTATTTTAAACAAGCACTTGAACACGCGGGTTTAGATTCAGAAATAAAAAATAGCATTCTAGCATTGATACAAACTTTGCAATTGCAAGGACATACTGTGGAACCCATTGAATTTGATTTATTAGACCAAATTGTTCCTACTTATTATGTACTAACAACTGCAGAAGCTTCAAGCAATCTTTCTAGGTTTGATGGTGTTCGATATGGTTATCGAGCCCCTATTGAAAATGCAGATTTAAACGAACTATACAAAGCGTCTCGAACTGCGGGATTTGGTAAAGAAGTGCAACGCAGAATTTTATTAGGAACTTTTGTATTGAGTGCCGGATACTTTGACGCCTACTTTACTAAGGCCCAACAAGTGCGTAGAATTTTATTAAATAAATCCACAGAAGTATTTAAACAATACGACGCCATTATATCGCCAACAGTACCTTTTACTGCATTTAAAATAGGCGAAAAATCTAGCGACCAAGTTGCTATGTTCTTAGCAGATATTTATACTGTTTTTGCAAACCTTGTAGGGATTCCTGGCATTTCTATTCCTTTGTTTCAACATACTAATGGTTTGCCTTTTGGCTTGCAAATTATGACCAATCAATTTGCAGAAACCACTTTATTGCAATTGTCTTATCAGTTAATGCAAAGCAAAGCAATCAACCCATAATTTGTTGCTGATGCAAACATTTTATTTCACCAAATACATTCAGCAATTTTTTTTATGTTGCCTAATTGCCTGTTTTTTTTCTATAAAGGCAAATGCTATTGCAATTGATTCTATTATAAAACCAAAATTAGCAGCAATTGATACAACCAAGGACAGGTATGGCTTTCAGAGTTTATTTAACGACAATCATTTTGATGCCACCAAACCTTATACGGCCCAACTAAATCCTAGGGCAGTTTCTTTTGTACAAGAATATATGCGCAAACAAGGAAAAGAATTGGAGCGGATGAAAACCTGGGGCAAACCTTATTTTGATTTGTACGATAATATTTTAGCGCTATATGGTATTCCCAAAGAAATGAAATACCTCAGCGTAATTGAAAGTCATTTGCAATCTGGGTTGGTATCGTGGGCTGGAGCAGTAGGTCCTTGGCAATTAATGGACTACGAAGCAAAACGTTTTGGTTTAAGAGTAGGATTCAATGACGAGCGTATGGACTTTAATAAAAGTACCCATGTAGCTGCTAAATTAATGCGAGAATTATATACTGAATTTGGTGATTGGTTATTAGTAGTAGCAGCCTATAATGGTGGTGCAGGTAGGGTTCGACAATGCATTCGAAAATCAGGTAGTAGAAGCTTTTGGGATTTGCAATATTTTTTACCCGAAGAAACCCGCAACCATGTTAAAAAATTTATTGCTACACATTATGTTTTTGAAGGTGGGGGCGGATGGACCACACTTACTGCAGAAGAAACTGTAAAACTGAAACAAAATATAGTTAAGCATAGTGAGCCAGTTGCTTTATCGGCAGAAGAAACTGCTAATACAGAATTGATAGAAATAACTGGCAGGTATAATTCATTAATTGTTGCTAGTGCACTTGTTATAGATATTCAACAATTTAACAAGTTGAATCCTGGTTTTGACAAAGCATTATCTGAAGGGAAAAAATTTAACATGCGTTTACCTAAAGAAAAACTAGCTATTTTTTCTGCTAAAAAAAATCAATTATTAATGGAATCTTTTCGATTATTGGTAGACGGGGCTCACTAAATAGTTGTAGGGCTATTCAATACAGTTTTAATTGCAGCAGCTTTGGTTAAACATTCTTCGTATTCTTTTTCTGCATCGCTATAAAAAGTAATACCACCGCCCACTTGGTAACTTAAATAATGGGTATTTGCATTATAGAGAATGCTTCTGATTACTACATTAAAATCAAAATCTTTATTGGGTGTAATATATCCCACAGCGCCAGAATACAATCCTCTTTTTGTTTTTTCGTAGCGTTCAATTAATTCCATCACCCGCTGTTTTGGTGCGCCAGTCATACTGCCCATAGGAAAACTTGCTTGTAAAATAGCACTCAAATCAATACCATTTTTTAGTTGGCCAGATATGGTTGAAATGAGTTGGTGTACTTGCGGAAAACTATATAACCCAAAAAGCTCTTCTACTTTAACTGACCCTTCTTCGCATACTTTACTTAAATCATTTCTTACTAAATCAACCACCATTACATTTTCTGCTTTGTCTTTTTCACTAGCTAAAAGTGCTTCTTGTAATTGCAGGTCGTTTGCTTCATTTACAGCATCTCTTTTAATAGTGCCTTTTATGGGTTGCGATATGATGCGGTTGCCTTTTTTTTGCAAATATCTTTCAGGACTAGCACACAATAAATGTTTGTTATTCCACTGGTAATAACAGGCAAATGGATTTGGCGAAAGTTGTGTGAGTTCTTGGTAAACATTGATAGGGTCAATGCTTGCATTTTCTGCAAAAAATTCTTGGCAAAAATTTAATTCGTAACAATCGCCTCGTAAAATATGTTCTTTAATTTTTTTAACTGCAACCGTGTATTCGTCCTTAGTAATTCTTGGTTGAATATTAAGTGCTGTTTTATTGTTGGTAATTGAAACAACACTAAGATCTATGTTTTGAATTTCAGCAAAAATTTGTTCAGGACTTAAACTAAGTGAAGCAATGGTTAACTCGTTGTTGTTTAACGTTAATACCATTGCTGGCTGAAAAAAGTATAAATCAGGAAAGCCAATCCCATCAATGTGTTCAGAAGGTATTGAAGCAATTTCGTCTTTAATATCATAGCCAATTTGGCCAAAGATCCAATCATCAGTTGTGTCTATAAATTCACGTAATGCTGCAAGCTTATTTACATCCGGAAAACAGAATTGAAAAGCGTCAACCGCTAATAAACAATCGAGGTTTGAGTAGTTGGAAGGATATGCATGGTTGTCTAAGAAACAACAAATGTTGTATCGGGATGCCCAATACAACATTTGTTGTTTGAATGCTGCGGGTTGATGTATCGTATAAGATGCAGTAGTTCTTTTCACCAGCTTGGCTGATTAAAAGTCATCATCTTCTTCGTCGTCATCAAATCCATTAGATTTATCGTTGAATAGATCGAATTCTTTAAAGTCTTCGTCGATTTTAAAATCATCTTCTTCATCCGCTTTTTTCTTAGGACCCGGTTCGGCTTTTTTGCCCTTACTTTTTGGAATATCAAATTCGTCAAAGTCAGGATCCCAGTCGTCGTCTTCCTCAGATTTTTCCCAGTCGTCGTCTACATCTGCATCATCATCGTCGTCGTCATCGTCGTCCTTTGATTTTTTTGCAGATGATTTTGCTGCTGGTTTTTTGCTGCTTGATATTGTATCAAGTGCATCGTCGTCATCTAAGTCGTCGTCGTCATCTTCCAAAGCTTTTTTGCTTTTTGTAGATGGTTTTGCATCGGCATTTGTTGCCAATGGTTTTTTCATTGAAGAGGATTTATTATCCTTATCAGATTTCGCTGCCATATTCTAATAAGTTTAGTGCGTAAAATTTCAACACAAAATTGTATTCACCAAAAAAAAACGTCTTTTCTTAATAATTTTTTCAAATTTTTATAAATGCACTATCTGATCGCGACCAGGTCCGTTCGAAACATGCTTAACCGGAACCCCAATATATTCGTTAATGTACGCAATATATTGATGCATTGTTGCCGGTAAATCTGTTGCAAGCTTAATTTGTGTAGTATCAGTTTTCCATCCCTTTAATTGTTCTAAAATTGGAACGATATCGGCTTTAGCCATTTGGAAAGGTACTTGCTTGGTTTCCACGCCATTAACGTTGTAAGCAGTACAAACAGAAAGATCTTCAAAGGCATCCAATACATCTGCCTTGGTCATAATCACTTGCGTAACCCCATTAATCATACATGCATATTGAAGCGCTACAAGGTCCATCCATCCACATCTACGTGGTCGGCCTGTGGTTGCGCCAAACTCACTTCCAATTCTTCTAAGTTCTTCGCCAGTGGCATCATTTAACTCAGTTGGAAAAGGTCCGCCACCAACTCTAGTACAATAAGCTTTGGTTACACCCATCACTTCGTTGATTTGTTTAGGAGAAATACCTAAACCGGTACAAACACCTGCAGAAATAGTATTAGAAGAGGTAACAAATGGAAAAGTTCCAAAATCAATATCTAGCATACTGCCTTGTGCGCCTTCTGCCAATACTTTTTTGCCTTTGCTAATTTGGTCGTTGATATAATATTCGCAATTAATTACGTTCAAAGTTTTCAAAAACTCTAATGCTTCAAAAAACTCTTCTTCCCAAGCAGAGATATCTTCAATAAAATGAAAATTATCTAATAGTTTTTGGTGCTTTAATCGGAGCTTAATGTATTGCGTGGTAAAGCTTTTGTCTAATAAATCACCTACTCTAATGGCGTTACGGCCTGTTTTATCCATATAGGCAGGTCCAATTCCTTTTAAAGTTGATCCAATTTTACTTTCACCCTTCGACATTTCAGATGCTTTGTCTAGCGCGCGGTGGGTTGGAACAATAATATTGGTTCTTTGAGAAATAAATAGGTTCTTTTTTACATCGATTCCGTATGCTGCTACTGCATCACACTCTCTTTTAAGTGTAACAGGATCTAACACAACACCGTTACCAATGATATTTACTTTATTCTGGTGAAAAATACCAGATGGAATTTGGTGCAAGACCATTTTCTTTCCTTCTACATACAAAGTGTGACCTGCATTTGGACCACCTTGAAAACGTGCTACGATATCGTAATTGGGCGCAAAATAATCGACAATTTTTCCTTTGCCTTCATCACCCCATTGTAAACCTAAAATAACATCAACCATAAAATTGTTTTGAATAGTTGCAAAAATAAGCCTTGCTTTTGAGTAATTACTAAATGATTCAAATTAAATAGTTATCATTTTATTGACATTCTTTCAAAAACATATCAGGCAATGGATTCTGTGTCGAAACGATCAACTGTTTGTATTCCATTGAGTTGCTTTAATCGTTCTACTAACTCTTCTAATTCTTCTTTATCGTGTACAAATACCTTAATTGTACCTCTAAAAATCCCTTCTGCCGATTCAATAGTAAGTGCTGCAATGTTTACGCGCATATCTCCGCTAATTACATTGGTTATTTTATTAATAACACCTACATCATCCATTCCAATAATTTTCAAACCAGTTAAGAACGAGATCTCTTTATTTTTAGCCCATTTTGTTTTTACCACACGGTGTCCGTAATTGGCCATTAGTTGTGCCGCATTTGGGCAACTAGTTCTATGTATAATTAATCCTTTTCCGGTACTCACAAAACCAAATACATCGTCTCCAGGAATAGGGTTACAACATTTGGCCAAATTATAAACGATTCTATCACTGCTTTCTCCAAAAATGATTAGTTCAGAATCTTTTTTATTGTAATTTTTTTGTTGGTCTATTGCCAATTCTTGAACAACTGGTTTGGGTTTGGGATGTTCTAATTTATCACCCAAAACATGGAAGTCTTTTAACTCACGCAGGTCAATTGATTTGGTAGCAATTTTATACAATAAATCTAAGGGAGAAGGTAGTTTGTAAAAATGTACTAACTCTTCAATATTGTGTTGGTTATATGCGGCACCTAGTCCTTCTAATTTTCTTTGTAATGTATATTTTCCGTCGTCTGCAATTTTTCTTTTTTCTTCACGCAGCGAGTCTTTGATTTTACTTTTTGCTTTTGCAGTAACCACCAAATTAAGCCAGTCTTCGGAAGGTTTTTGTTTGTTGCTTGTAATAATTTCTATTTGATCACCACTGCGTAATTTATGGCTAATAGGAACGAGTTTATGGTGCACTTTTGCGCCAATACATTTTGTGCCAATGGCAGAGTGAATTGAAAACGCAAAATCAAGTGCGGTGCTGCCAACTGGCAACATTTTTACATCACCTTTTGGCGTGTACACATAAATTTCTTCTGCTAAAAAAGAAGTTTTAAAATCTTGTAAAAAATCAACCGTATCTGTATCGTGTGTTGCTAGTACTTCTCTAATTTGTCCAAACCATTTATCGAATCGATCTTCTTCTCCGCCACCTTCTTTGTATTTGTAGTGTGCCGCCAATCCTTTTTCTGCAATTTCATTCATTCTTTTAGAACGTATTTGCACTTCTACCCATTTCCCTTGAGGCCCCATCACTGTTGTGTGCAAAGCCTCGTAACCATTGCTTTTGGGGTTACTCAACCAGTCTCTTAATCGCTCGGGAGAAGGTGTGTATTCGTCGGTAATTAAGGAGTAAACTTTCCAGCAATCTTCTTTTTCTTTTTCTGCAGCAGAATCTAAAATTACGCGTATAGCAAAAAGGTCATACACTTCTTCAAATGAAACCGATTTCTTTTTTATTTTATTCCAAATAGAGTGGATACTTTTTGGGCGACCATATATTTCAAATGCCAAATCTGATCCTTCTAATTTTTCTTTTAATGGTCGAATAAATTCATTGATATATCGGCTTCTTTCTCTTTTAGTTTCTGCAAGTTTTTTGGCAATATCTTTATACGCTTCGGGCTCCATGTATTTCATGGAGAGATCTTCTAATTCTGTTTTAATGCTATACAATCCCATCCTATGCGCAAGTGGTGCATACACCCAAACTGTTTCTGAAGCAATCTTTAATTGTTTCTCGCGCTTCATGTGATCGAGGGTTCGCATATTATGCAATCGATCGGCAAGTTTAATAAGTATTACGCGAGGGTCATCGGTAAGGGTTAATAAGATTTTTTTAAAGTTCTCTGCTTGCTGACTAGTGTTGGTGTCAATTACATTAGAAATTTTTGTTAATCCATCAACAATACGTGCAATTTCAGTTCCAAATTCGTCTTCTACATCGTCTAAAGAAATATCGGTGTCTTCAACCGTATCGTGTAGTAAAGCACAAATAGTACTTCTTACCCCTAATCCAATTTCTTCTACACAAATCATTGCCACGGCTAGCGGATGAATAATATAGGGCTCACCACTTTTTCTGCGCATGGTTTTGTGCGCATTTGCGGCCATTTCAAATGCCTGTCGAACGAGTTCTTTATCTCCCCTTTTTAATTTAGGACGTAAGCTGCGCAATAGGGCACGGTAATGCCTAATAATTTCTTTTTTTTCCTGTTCCTCATCGAGATTGTATTTTGGGAGCAGTATTTCTGTGGTTTGATTTTCCATTGCTTCTTCCATCGCAATACGAATATAAGCAAAGGGCTGTTAATAGGTAGTAGATTGCCATCAGTTCAGAAAAGTTTATAGAATATTTATTTTTTTGAAAGTAGCCACTGAATTCAATCTTATTACATTTGCACCCTAGATGAGTAAAACAGCGCCAAAAAAAATATTTAAATTATCATTATTATCCAGGGTCTTTCAATTTGTACGACCTTATACTGGATTTTTTTATGCCAGTATTTTATTGGCAGTGGTGATGGCTTTTTTTGCGCCCATCCGACCATATTTAATTCAACTAACTATCGACACAGCAGCCGGAAAAGCAGTACACGTGCCTGTTTGGCTGCAGTTTGTATTAATAAAATCACCGGCATACGATGCTGTAAGATTTATTATTTCAGTTACTATTTTTCAGGTGATTTTTTTGTTTATTGAAACAACTGTTCGTTTTGGTTTTACGTTTATTACGGCCTGGCTTGGCCAATCAGTTGTAAAAGATATGCGGGTTGCAGTGTATGAAAAAATTGTTGGGTTAAACCTGAGTCAATTCGATAAAACACCTATTGGAACACTAACCACTCGTACAATTAACGATATTGAAAGTATTAATGATATTTTTTCGGACGGATTGATTCCAATTATTGCCGATTTGTTAACCATTATTATTACACTGGCTACCATGTTTTGGATGGATTGGCGTTTAACCCTGGTGAGTTTGCTACCATTTCCTTTAATGATTGTTGCTACTTATTATTTTAAAGAAAGCGTTAACAAGAGTTTTATTCGGGTGCGAAATGCAGTTGCGGCACTCAATGCTTTTGTTCAGGAGCATATTACGGGAATGCAAGTAGTGCAAGCGTTTGCGGCCGAAGAGCGCGAAATGAAAAAATTTACAGACATTAATAAAGACCATAAGAATGCAAATATCCATGCCATTTTTGCCTACTCTGTTTTTTTTCCAGTAGTGGAAGTGGTGCTAGCAGTAAGTATGGGTTTATTGGTTTGGTGGATTGCGGGTAAAGCACTGGATGCCGGCTTATTAGTAGCATTTATTTTGTATTTGAATCAAATTTTTAGGCCTTTACGGGTAATTGCAGATAAGTTCAATGTATTGCAAATGGGAATGATTGCAGCAGAGCGGGTGTTTAAAGTGCTAGACAATCCAGATTTTCTGCCTGTTTCGGCACCAGAGTCGTATCAACCCCAAAAAGTACAGGGGAGTATTGATTTTAAAGAGGTTTGGTTTTCTTATTCCGACCCAAGTGCTGAACCAAATTATGTATTAAAAAATATTGAATTTTCGGTAAATACTGGTGAAACCGTTGCCCTAGTAGGACATACGGGTAGTGGCAAAACATCCATTATCAGTTTATTAAATCGATTATACCATATTCAAAAAGGCGAAATTTGTATTGATGGCGTAAATATTGAAGCCTATGATTTGGAAACCCTCCGTAAAAACATTGGGGTGGTTTTGCAAGATGTATTCTTATTTAGTGGATCAGTACTTGATAATATTAGTTTGCGAAATCCTGAAATTACCAGAGAACAGGTAATTGAAGCAGCCAAAATGATTGGGGTAGATGAATTTATTAATTCTTTGCCTGGCGGATACGACTATCATGTTATGGAAAGGGGGAGTACCCTAAGTTTAGGACAAAGGCAATTATTATCGTTTATTAGAGCGATTTTGTTCAATCCTGCCATATTAATTCTCGACGAAGCCACTTCTTCTATTGATACAGAAAGTGAGCAATTAATTGAAAAAGCAATTGACACCCTAATTTCTGGCAGAACATCTATAGTAATTGCTCACAGACTGTCTACCATTAGAAAAGCCAATAAAATAATTGTGCTAGATAAAGGAGAAGTGAAAGAAATTGGCACCCACGAAAGCCTTTTAGCCCTTGGCGGCTATTACGCAAAGCTGCATGAATTGCAGTTTGAGCGAAAAAAAGCAGTTTTAGCCTAAGATAAATGGCCCTTTAAAATCACTAAAAATCACTAAGTTTTTGAAGGATAATATTTTCTATCATTTTGGTTCGCAATTTCGAGGCCTTACCCCTATCTTTGCGCAAAATTTGGAGACAGGTATGGCCCTAAGAAGCATAAAATTTATAGCAATAATCTTATTCAGCGTTTTCACAACGTTGTTCAGTACAGCTATTCATGCAGAAAACACGCCGGAACAGGCAGGAACAAAAACAGAACAAGCTGGTACTGAGCATAAAGAAGGCGCATTTGATCCTGCAAAATTAATTATGGAGCATATTTTAGATGCCCATGAATTTCACTTTTTTACTATAGGCGAATCAGAAATTGTTATCCCTTTACCTGTAATTATTTATTCAAAAGAAAGAGGATTTGCTTTTTTTTCTTTTAGCAAATTTGAGCATGGTCACCAGATATATAACGGCTACAAATCAGAAGAAGGAAAGATTGTTGCAGTAGATGCAGAAGGTAAAATAGCAGAATCAATTAAATTATACGATTTTAGTTTAACCAGAAATGTAGTTCAAATGCTTTTGGCATTAACACTACTAACTTGGTTAATGATTGGGGTTGCAAATAAGTACAAGAAAAATGGCGCAAATGTTGCTCCTTCTGGTTTTCAGAATGCCATTGAACCGGTAATTACTTTTGTAAGAGACGAAGTGGCTAAGCCTAATTTGGGTAGTGCCTATGCTAAGTACATGCCTTATTTGCTAACTGTATTTTTCTTTATTCTCGTTAATAATATTGTAGGATTAATTCCGGGTACTGCAAACGTTACAGGTAATATTGCTTTTACAGTAGTGTTGGGTGTGATTAGTTTTTTGGTAATTGTATTTAGTACCAATCGCCATTTTTGGGCGCATATATTTTGGCCTCCAGTTCCTCATCCTGTAAAAATCATTTTAATACCGGTTGAGTTTATTGGCATTTTCACCAAGCCTTTCGCTTTAATTGTCCGTTTGTTTGCCAATATGGTGGCAGGGCATATTATCATTACTTGTTTTGTAATGTTGATTTTTATTTTTGGTGCCATGAGTCAAGTTGCAGGATGGGCATTTTCGCCTGTATCTGTTGCCTTTACAGTGTTTATTTATTTAATTGAAATATTAGTTGCCTTTATTCAAGCATTCATCTTTACCAATTTAACCGCTGTGTTTATTGGTCAGTCAAGAGAAGGTGCACACGAAGAAGCGCATCATTAATCTTTTTTATCACAAACAAAAACAAACAGTATGTCTGCAATTATCAATTTGTTGGATGTTAGTTTAAGCCATTTAGGTGGTGCAATTGGTGCAGGTTTAGCTGCAATCGGTGCTGGTATTGGTATCGGTCAAATCGGTAAAGGTGCTGTTGAAAGCATCGCTCGTCAACCAGAAGCATCTAACGACATCCGTGCTAACATGATCTTAACAGCTGCGTTCGTAGAGGGTGTTGCCCTTTTCGCCGTTATCGCTGGTATCTTGGCTGTATTAAAAGCCTAGTAGCACAAACTTTTCACTGCATTCAACGCAAAGGGCAATGAATGCAGTGATCTTTTAGTTGAAAAAAGAATTTTGACAATCAAATTTCATATATGGAATTGTTATCACCCGGGTTAGGTTTGTTGGTTTGGACTTTGGTCGCATTCCTTCTTGTATTTTTTATCCTGCAAAAATTTGCTTGGAAACCTATTTTGGCTACGCTAAAAGAAAGGGAAACAAGTATTGCTGATGCCATTGCTTCTGCCGACAAAATAAAAGTAGAAATGGCAGCCATGAAAAACGAGAACGAAGCTTTAATGGTGCAAGCGCGTGAAGAAAGAGCTGTGATGATTAAAGAAGCCAAAGAAGCATCTAATAAAATGCTTTCTGATGCAAAAGAAAAAGCAAGGTCTGAATACGATAGAATTGTTGCTGATGCACAATCTGCCATTTTGCAACAAAAAAATGCAGCACTTACCGAAGTGAAAAATCAGGTAGGTACATTGGTTGTTGAAGTAGCTGAAAAAGTATTGCGCAGAGAGTTGGCTAATAAAGCAGAACAAGAAGCGTACATTAAAGGATTAGCTGAAGTAGTTAAATTAAATTAAGATGCCCAATCCACGTTTAGCAGGCAGATACGCAAAAAGTTTAATTGATTTATCTATTGAGAAAAATCAATTAGAAGCGGTATATGCTGATATGAAATACCTGCAAGAACTGTGTAAGCAAAGCAGGGAATTTGTTAACCTGATGCGTAGTCCGGTTATAAAAAACGACCAAAAAAATACTATTCTAACAGCAATTACCCACGGAAAAATTAGTGAGTTAACAGCTGCTTTTAATAATCTATTGGTTAAAAAAGGTCGTGAAGCTGATTTGCCTGAAATAGCTACTGCATTTGTTGAGCAATACAATAGTTTAAAAGGAATTCACGTAGTTAAATTAACTGCAGCAACTGAATTGAGTGCCGAATTAAAAGCCAGCATCGAATCAAAACTAACAGCTGCACAAGGTTTTCCTACCATTGAATTAGAAAGCAAAACAGATGCGTCTTTAATTGGCGGATTCGTTTTAGAGTTCAATAATAATTTGGTTGATGCAAGTATTTTGCACGACCTCAAAATAGTTAAACAACAATTTTTACAAAATCATTTTGTAGAAAAAATATAAGAAACACAAATCAATAACGATAACTTTTAAAAGTAGATATCATGGTTGACATTAAGCCCGATGAAATTTCCGCAATACTGAGGCAACAGCTCAGCAACTTCAATGTAAGTGCTGACTTAGAAGAAGTAGGAACTGTATTACAAGTTGGGGATGGAATTGCCCGTGTGTATGGCCTGAATGGTGTACGTAGCGGTGAACTAGTAGAATTTGAAAATGGTGTAAAAGCCATTGCATTGAATCTTGAAGAAGACAATGTGGGCGTGGTATTGATGGGCGAAAGCGGCGATATCAAAGAAGGCGCCAAAGTAAAAAGAACCGGACAGATCGCTTCTATTAAAGTAGGAGAAGGATTGGTTGGCCGTGTAATTAATACTTTAGGAGAACCTATTGATGGCAAAGGTCCTGTAACTGGTGAATTGTATGAAATGCCTTTAGAGCGTAAAGCACCAGGGGTAATTTATAGAGAACCAGTAAAGGAACCATTACAAACTGGTATCAAAGCAATTGATGCAATGATTCCAATTGGTCGTGGTCAACGTGAGTTGGTAATTGGAGATCGTCAAACAGGTAAAACTGCTATTTGCGTTGATACTATTATCAATCAAAAAGAATTCTTTGAAGCAGGAAATCCTGTGTATTGTATATATGTAGCGATTGGTCAAAAAGCATCTACCGTTGCCGGTGTGATGAAAACTTTAACCGACAGTGGCGCAATGGCTTATACCATTATCGTTTGTGCTTCTGCATCTGATCCTGCTCCATTACAATTCTATGCACCATTCTCTGGCGCAGCAATTGGTGAGTTCTTCCGTGATACCGGCCGTCCAGCATTGATTGTATTTGATGATTTAAGTAAACAAGCGGTTGCATATCGTGAAGTTTCTTTGTTATTAAGAAGACCTCCAGGACGTGAAGCATATCCTGGTGACGTATTCTATTTGCATAGTCGTTTATTGGAAAGAGCTGCTAAAGTTATTGCCAATGACGAAGTTGCTAAAAACATGAACGATTTACCAGCATCTATTAAACATTTGGTAAAAGGTGGTGGCTCATTAACAGCCTTGCCAATTATTGAAACACAAGCTGGTGACGTTTCTGCATACATTCCAACTAACGTAATTTCTATTACAGATGGTCAGATATTTTTAGAAGGTAACTTGTTCAACGCAGGTATCCGTCCAGCAATTAACGTAGGTATCTCCGTTAGCCGTGTGGGTGGTAATGCACAGATCAAGTCAATGAAAAAAGTAGCTGGTACATTAAAATTAGACCAAGCTTTATACCGCGAGTTAGAAGCGTTCTCTAAATTTGGTGGAGATTTGGATGCTGCAACAAAATCTGTAATTGACAAAGGTGCTCGTAACGTAGAAATATTGAAGCAATTGCAATATGCGCCTATGTCGGTTGAAAATCAAGTAGCAATTATTTACTTAGGTACACAAGGTTTATTGCGCGATGTAGCAGTAAAAAATGTAAAAGAATTTGAAGCACATTTCTTAACTGAAATGGCCAACAAATTACCTGAAGTATTGGCTGAATTTAAAAAAGGCCAATTAAATGATGCTAGTTTGGTTAAAATGACTGACCTCGCTAAAAGCTTGGCACCTCAGTATAAATAAAAAACTAACGTACATAAAGTATTAAAAATACAATTGAACGGCTCCGATTTTCGGGGCCGTTTTTTTGTTTTAGTGGAAATGAGTGCTATAAATTATTTGGTTTATAAAATGTAAAAGCGCTACAAGAATATTTGAAAGTATAATAATTATATAAACTTTATTAATACTTAAACCTCTTGGTTACTTTTGCGGTTATACATGTACATGCAACAAATCGTTCAGGTAACTGGCCT
>CAIKZP010000076.1 GCA_903831935.1 uncultured Bacteroidota bacterium
GCATTAAAAGCAAATCTTGCCTCACCAACATTTACAGGAACAGTTAGTGGGATTACTAAATCAATGGTAGGTTTAGGTAATGCAGATAATACAACTGATTTATTAAAACCAATTAGCACAGCAACACAAACTGCATTAGATTTAAAATCAAATTCAACAGATGTTACAACCAGCCTTGCATTAAAAGCAAATCTTGCCTCACCAACTTTCACAGGAATAGTAAGTGGAATTTCAAAATTAATGGTAGGATTAGGCAATGCAGATAATACGACTGATTTATTAAAACCAATTAGCACAGCAACACAAACTGCATTAGATTTAAAAGAAGACCTAACAAATAAATCGACTACTACAACCCTTGGACTTAGTGATGTGTTATATCCTACACAAAATGCGGTAAAGACATATGTTGATGCACAGGTAGCTGCAGCAGCAATTTCAATAGGTGTTATTGGATCGTCAAATGCAAATGGCGCAACAATTACTTCACGTGTATTAAGTTTAACTCCTGCAGATGCTTCGAATGGTGGAATTGTTACAACTGCATCACAAACATTTGCAGGTGCAAAAACATTTTCTGGGGAAGTAATTGGCGGAAATACAACAACATCTAAAATTTCAGGTTTCGCTGCCAATATGAATACTCAAACGGGCACAACTTACCAACTTACAACAGCAGATAACGGGAAAATTATAACATTAAACAATTCCTCTGCAATTACGCTTACTGTTCCTACTTTATTTACTGGGTTCAACTGTATGATAGTGCAATTAGGTTCAGGTTTAGTAACACTAACAACTTCTGGTACGACCATTAGCAATAGAAGCAGCTTTACCAAAACCGCAGGCACTAATGCAATTGTAACAATAATCGCATTATCCAACACTACTTTTATTAGTGCTGGGGATATGCAATAAATAATTCTTATAAAAAAATTTGAAATACACTACTGGTCTATTGAATTTAACTAAATGAGTATGAAATATTTTATAACTGGATTATTTTTTTGGATCTGCAGTTTAGCTTCTGCGCAAATAATTTTGCCTGCTTATCATGGAGTTTTTAATTCGAAATATATTGATGAAGGAACTATTTCTAATGCGTTGGATTTTATAGGAAATAATGACTTTGTAGATTGCGGTACAAATTCAAAATTCAATATTACTAGCTCAATGACAATTGAGTTATGGATTAAGCCTAATCGTGATATGGGTGTTTTTGGCTGGGATAGATTAGTTCATAGAAATTGGCCAACAGGATATTTTTTTGGAGGTAAAGCCGGCTCTACTAATGCGATTGCAGTGGTTTTGTCTGGAGACCTAGGCGCCGCTGTTACGCCTAATAATACGGTTGTTGTTGGCGTTTGGCAGCATATTGCTTTCGTATTTGATGATCCTGCCGATGATATAAAAATTTATAAGGATGGAAACCTAATTTCAGACACTCATTGGACTGGAACTATTGCCGGCCAATCTAATAGTCAACTTACTTTAAGTCAGAATGGAGAGTCATTTGATGGGACGATGGAAGATGTTAGAATTTGGAATGTTGCCCGCACGCAAAACCAAATTCAAACTAATATGAATAATGAATTGATGGGTAATGAAACGGGATTGATAGCTTATTATACCTTCAACCAAGGTATAGCAGGTGGTAATAATACTGCAATTACTACCGTTATCGACAAAACAGCAAATGCGCTGAACGGAACTCTAACCAGTTTTTCTTTATCTGGATCTACAAGTAATTTTGTAAAGGGGAAAGTGATTAAATTAAAAGATGGTTTAACTAGCGCAACTGCAGGTACTAGTGCGTTGCAAATTAAACAAGATTATCCATCTTCAACAGACGGATTATATTGGATTGCTAATTCGAACATTAATGCAGGAGCGGCCTTTCAGATCTATGCAGATATGACAACTGATGGTGGGGGGTGGATGTTACTTAATGCAAGTGGTGGAAATTTGGCTTCCTCAGAAGTATCTATTGTTTCATCAATAAATTCTCTTGGTTATTTGCCTAGAACGACTGTTATAGCACTTGCTAAAATTTCTACTATAGTACAATTGCGTTCAGGACCTAGTAGTAATAAAATTCAAAATGTTACAACTTCTACTGATAGCAAGCCAATCATATCATTAAGAAGTACGGATTTTTCAAATAATGGACAAGGAACTTGGCATTATAATGCAACTTATTCCTCATTTGTGGCTAGTTCTGGTTCAAGTACTTGGTACTGGCACATTACTACTGGCGTTGCTAATGGTTGGCCAAATATGTATCATTCAAATGGTAGAGCCGATGGAGTTCATTGGCTTCCAACATATTCTGCAGCTGGAGGAAGACTATGGGCTTCAGGGGATTATTATTCAACTTGGATAAAATAAATCTCTTTAGTCAATAGCGCATTTAATATTTTATTTATTTTACACCAAAATTACCCTATGAAAAAATCAATACTAATCATTGCAAGCATCTGCTTAATAGCTTTAGTTTCTTTTAAAGCTGATAAATATTTTACACTTAAATTTTCTGAAGCAGCTTTAAACAAGCATTACCAAAATTTAGGAGCCATCAAACAGATAATTGAAAAAAGCAATTTACCGCACCAAGAAGTAGTGTTTGTTGCTAGTAGTATTGATAGTTTGCAACTAGATATTGTGAACCAAGTAAAAGCGCAAACGCAAGTGCCTGCTAAGTAAAAAATGTTGTGTTTTATATTTTTTATTTGTTTTTCAATAGTTGCATTAATCCAATAAGAGAAATGGCGGTTGTGTTTGTGCCTAATGAAAACTCATCTGTACCAGCATATACAACGAACCGTTTATCTGGTTGTACATCATTGCAAGCAATATAAAATCCCTTTTTAATAGATGGAGCTGAACTTCGTTTTATTTCAATAGCCCATTTTTCTACTCCAGAAAATACAAGTAACAAATCTATCTCAGCTCCACCGGGAGTTCCGTAATAGTAGGCTTGAACATTTGCGGGTGCAATTGATAATAGATTTTCAATTACAAATCCTTCCCAACTGCCACCTACCACTGGGTGACCTAATAATTGATTGTAATTTGAAATATCTAGTAATGCATGGCAGATACCACTATCTCGCACATAAATTTTTGGAGATCGCACCAATCTTTTTCCAATATTAAAAGTCCAAGGTTTTAATTTTCTTACCAGCAATAAATCTGTCATTAAATCTAAATAGCGCGAAATAGTAACGCCCGACAAATCTAAATTTCTTGCCAAGTTTGCTGCATTCATTACTGATCCTTGATGATGCGCTAACATCGTCCAAAACCTTTCTAAAGTTTCAGCAGGAATTCTTGGGCCTAATTGAGGGATATCTCTTTCTAAATAGGTTTTTATAAAATCCCTCCTCCAATCAACACTATTGTTATTAGATGTAGCTAAAAGACTTTCGGGAAAACCGCCGCGTAACCAAAGCGTATTCAATTCATTAAATTCAAGCAAATTAATCGGGTACATTTCTATATAAGAAATTCTTCCTGCTAAAGATTCGCTGGATTGTTTTAATAAATCAATTGAGGCTGATCCTAAAAAAAGAAATTGTTGAAATTTATTTCCAATTCTTCTTTCTTGATCAATAATACCTCTTAATGAAGCGAATATTTCAGGTAATCTTTGAACTTCGTCTAAAATAATTAGTTTGCTTCTATTGGCATCATGAAATGAATGAATGTCATTTACTTTTTGCAGATCTAATCTATTTTCAAGGTCTAAATAAATAGAAGGCGTAGATGCTGAAATAGTAATAGCAATAGTTGTTTTGCCTACTTGTCTTGGACCCATTAGTGCTACTGATGGGCTTCGTTGTAGTGCTTCCTTGATTTTATTTTCTATTAATCTATCAATCATCTATGCAAATGTAATATAAAATATTACATTTGCATAGATAAAATTACCCCTTCCACTTCCGCAACTGCTGCAAAACAGCCCTTAAATCTTTTGGTACTTCGGCTTCAAGCGCATATGCTGTATCGCCTAAAGTGAATTTTAATAATTGCGAATGAAGGCCTAGGCGGTTTAGTATGGGTCTTTCTTCGTCGGCTATTTTGGCCAATTTAAAATTGCGTTTTAAGGCCGATAACAATATTGGTTGACCATCTCCATAAATTGCATCACAAACAATGCTATGGCCCATATGCTGCATGTGTACGCGTATTTGGTGTGTACGTCCGGTATGAATTTGAAACTTTACCCAAGAATAAGATCTAAATGTTTCTAGCACTTCATAATCGGTTAATGAAACTTTTCCATTGGCATGTGTGAGCATTTTTGTGGCTTTGCCTGGATGTTCCATAATGGGTGCATCAATGCTTCCCTTTGGGGTCATCATATTTCCGTAAACCAATCCTACATAATATTTTTCCATTGATCGTCCTTCAAATAAGGCCGACAATTCTTTGTGACTTTCTTCGGTTTTTGCAAACACAATTACGCCACTGGTATCTCGGTCTAATCGGTGCACCGTATAGATCGATTCGTATTTTTGTTTTAAGAGATCCTTTAAAGAAATATCCTTGCCTAACCTATCCGGAATACTTAATAATCCAGATGGTTTATTGATGGCAATAAATTGGTCGTTGTCAATAATTATGTCGAGTTGCATGTGGCTATCTAATACGGTTATTCAAAAGGATCATTCAGTGCATTCTTTGATTTACGTACAAATGATTTGTTCATAAACTTCAAGAGCCTTACCTCTTTTTCTGCCAAGAAACGAAACTTGCCACGCTCTACATTTTTTTTGGTTAGGTTGGCAAACATCACACGGTCTAGGTTTTTTACATCGTATCCTAAGTGTTCAAAAATACGGCGTACAATTCTGTTACGGCCACTATGAATTTCAATACCTACTACTGTTTTATCTTTTGCATCTGCATAAGCTACTGAGTCTGCTTGTACAGGTCCATCTTCTAGTGTAACGCCCGTTAGTATTGACTCTAAGTCTTTTTTAGTAACTGGTTTATCGAGTGTTACTTCGTATACTTTTTTTATTTCGTAAGATGGATGTGTTAATTTTTGCGCTAACTCTCCATCATTGGTTAATAGTAAAACACCTGTTGTGTTTCTATCTAATCTACCCACTGGATATACCCTTTCTTGTGTAGCAGATTTTACAATATCCATCACTGTTTTTCTTCCCTGCGGATCACTTGCTGTGGTAATAAAATCTTTCGGCTTATTCATTAAAATGTATACCGAATTCTTTTGTAAAAAAACTTCTTTTCCTTTTACAATAATTTTGTCTTTACCCGAAACTTTGTATCCTGGTTCAAAAATTTTATCGCCGTTCACACTTACTTTTCCGGTCTTTACTAATTCGGCAGCTTCTCTTCTACCACATACACCTGAATGCGCAATAAACTTATTTAATGGCATGATGATGTCGGGAGAATTACTATCTATTTGTGGACGGTCTGCTTTTGAAATTGGCTTTCCTTCTGCTCGAGGCAAACGTACTTCAGCATTTTCTGCTACAGGTTTTCCTGGTCGCGTATTTTCTGTTCTGTTTGATATTGGTTTGCCTGTGCTTGGTCTTCCACCTGCGGCAACACGTTGTTTAAATTCTTCTCTATTGGCTCCTGGTGCGCGTTTTGGTCCGCGGGAATTGAACTTTTTAGGCTCTTCAGTTACTATACCTAATTTGGCATTTTTCTTTTTTAGTCGGAGTGCTTCGCCAGCGGCTCTTGCGTCTGCTTTGCCTCTTTTTTTCTCTTGGCGATACTCTTCTTTAATGGCGCTGCCTTTCTTTTTATTGGCAAACTTGTCGAAATTGTCGGAACGTTTTTGCATAATTTTCTATTTTGCTGTTTTTCAACAGGAATTGCAAAGCTAAGCTAATTCAGCAGAACAAGCTTTTTGGAGCAAATTTGATAAAGAGTTTGTTTTTTCTTAAATTCACAATGTGGAAAAAAGAGAAATTATCATTTGAAAAAAAATACGAAGGAGTCGTTTCTTTTATTGCTAAAACACAACTGATTAAACATTATCAAGAATCTTTAGGCGCAAAATTATTTTCCGATAATCGAATGTATATAGATTCAAAAGAAGCATACCAGTTAACAAAAAAATATTTTAAAAACTTTCAGATATGATAGATTATAATAAAATGGATGAAAAGGATTTCATATTTATCAGCAAGCCTAAAAATACAAAATCTGATAAGGCGTTTAGTGAGTTCCTCAAATCACGCATCAAAAAAACAACCCGTATCAGATTGATAAAAAAAAGTAAATCAATCCAGTCAAGCTAATCAATCTTTTTATTTATTAGCCGACTTATTTGCCAACTGTCCGCAAGCGGCATCTATGTCTTTTCCGCGACTTTTACGCAAGCGCGAATTAACCCGATTTTTTTCTAAGTAGTTCATGAATTGCTCTGTAACTGCTTCGTCGGGTTTGGTTAATCTAAATGTATCGATTGGGTTATATTCAATAATATTAATTAAGTCGGCAGGAACTTGTCTATAAATTTTTACCAACTCTTCGGCATCCTTTAAAGTATCATTAAAGTTTTTGAATAAAATGTATTCAAAAGTTATTTCGTTTTGTGTTTGTTTGTAAAAATGATTTAACGCTTCAATTAATACAGCAATATTGTTGCTCTCATTAATTGGCATGATTTCATTTCTTTTTTTATCGTTCGCTGCGTGTAAGGATACGGCAAGTTTAAAACGTACTTTATCGTCGCCGAGTTGTTTAATTTGTTTGGCCACACCTGCAGTTGAAACTGTAATTCTTTTTGGACTCATAAACAATCCATCTTCGGCAGAAATTCTGTCGATGGCTTTTAATACATTACCATAATTCATTAATGGTTCGCCCATTCCCATGAAAACGATATTGGTGAGTTTTTGTTGGTGAACTCTTTCTGATTCTTTATTGATTAATACAACTTGATCGTAAATTTCATCGTAGGTTAAATTGCGTTTACGTTCCATGGTTCCTGTTGCACAAAACTTACAAGTTAAACTGCAACCCACTTGCGATGACACGCAGGCTGTTTTTCTTTCGGCGGTTGGAATTAAAACGCCTTCAATCATATGTCCATCAAATGTTTTAAAACGCGATTTGATAGTGCCATCTTCACTAACCTGTGTTAAGTTTACTTTTAATGCAGGCAATGAAAATTCTTTGCTCAATCTAGTACGCAACTCCTTGCTAATATTGGTCATATCATCAAAGCTATGCGCGTGTTTTTGCCAAAGCCATTCGTGTACTTGTTTTACCCTGAATTTCTTTTCTCCAATGGCTTCAAAATATTTTTCTAAGTCTGCCAAACTAAGCAGACGGATGTTTTTTAGTCCCTCATTCATAATGCAAAGATACCTTTTGGCGCTTTGACAAGGGCAATTTTCTTATAAAATGGTTGAAGTGCTTTAAATCTTAAGGATTATTTGTTAAACAGATATCATAACCTATATAAAATATTATTATTTTGCGTACGAATAGAATTGCCCATTTAAAAACAACCAAACATGAAAAAGATTAGTTTTTTATTGATTGCATTTATTGCAATTGCTACAAGTATCCAAGCGCAAGACACCCTAGCTTTAAAAGAATATACGGGTAAATTTATTTTTCCAGAAGGAAGCATTGTTTCTTATGTGGCAGTAACTGTTGAGAAGGGTAAATTGAGTTTTTCTTCGTCTCAAGGCACAGGTACTTTAGAAAAAATTGCCGAAGATTCATTCAGTATACCTGAATATCAAGGCACTGGCAAGTATATTAGAAATGCCGACAAAAAAGTTACTGGTGTTGTAATTGATGTGATGGGATACCATATGGTAGGCACTAAACAAGAAATAACAAGTACTACTTATTTAATGGATCGTCAACCAATATTAAAAGTTAAAAGAAAGCAATTCGTTATTAGCTAGTGGTGTTTGTTCGCCAGTTACTAAGTTTTTAACTACCAACGTATTTTCCAACAATTCCTTACTGCCTATTATAACGGCGTAAGGAATTTGTTTTTTATCGGCATACTTAAACTGTTTTTCGAACTTGGCGTTTTCATGAAACAGTTCACAAGCAATATTTTGTTCCCTTAATTCTTGCATTAAACCAAATGCAGCTTTACTTTCAGCCTCACCTAAATTAAAAAACAACACTTTGGTTCCGGTTTGAACTTCTGCAGGAAATAGCGCTAGCTCTTCCATTACATCGTAAATTCTATCTACACCAAAAGATATTCCCACACCTGGTACATTTGGAACGCCAAAGCTGCCTGTTAAATCATCGTACCTTCCGCCTCCACCAATGCTGCCCATTAGAACCTGATTGGCTTTTACTTCAAAAATGAGTCCTGTATAATAATTCAAACCCCTTGCTAGGGTAAAATCTGCTTGTAAATGTTGGCCTACAAAAGTATTTGCATGATAATTTAATAAGTATTCAATTTCTGCAATACCCGCTGTAGCTGTTTCGTTACTACCTAATAATTGCTTGAGTTGTGTAAGCTTCTCGGCATTTGAACCTTCAATACTTAAATAGGTTTCAATCGTTTGAATTTGATTGGCAGTTAATCCGCGTATGCTTAATTCTTCTTTTACTTTATCTAATCCTACTTTATCTAATTTATCAATAGCAACAGTTATGTCAACCATTTTGTCGGCACCTCCGCAAAATTCTGCGAGTGCGGCTAAAATTTTTCGGCTATTGATTTTTATTACAGTATCTACCCCTAATTTTTTAAAAACAGTGGCGTAGATATTGGCAAGTTCTACTTCATTTAATAAAGAGTAACTACCTACAACATCGGCATCACACTGATAAAACTCGCGGTAGCGGCCTTTTTGCGGACGATCGGCTCGCCAAACGGGTTGAATTTGGTAGCGTTTAAATGGCATGTTTAATTGCCCATGATTCATGGCTACGTATCTGGCAAAGGGAATGGTTAAATCGTAACGTAAGGCCCTCTCTGTTAAGTCTTTAGTATTCTTTCCGTCTAATACTTTTTCGAATGCAAGTTTAGATTGTTCTTGTTTTGCAGGATTGTCTAATCCATTGTTGAGGATCTTAAAAATGAGCTTATCACCTTCGTCTCCATATTTACCCATTAAGGTTTCTAAGTTTTCCATGGCTGGCGTTTCAAGTGGTTGAAAGCCATAGTTTTCAAACACATTACGGATGGTTTGAAAAATATAATTACGCTTGCGCACAACAGTTGCGCTAAAATCGCGGGTGCCTTGTGGTAAACTTGGTTTGCTCATAATTACTACTCTTGAACGCAAATATAAGTAAACTGAAATTGGGTTTGTAGGCTAACAAACAGTAGTATTCTAGCAATTTGTGGTTATGGAATTGCAAAATATCTGCATCTCTATAATAATTAATCATTTTGTTTTGAATTGCTGACCGATTTTGCTTTTCTCAATAGAATTATTACCTAAATTGCCAACCCCATTCAACTAGATGTTAAATGCAAGAGAGTTTTAGAGATAAACAGCAAAAAAGTTATACTTTGATGCGCATGACATACGACTTAGCTATGGCTGTTCTGATTTTGGGAATGGCAGTGGTGATGTTATTTAGTGAGCGGTTGAAAATCGATCAAATTTCAACGATCGATGCAACCTTTCGCTATTTGTTTGGTGGGATTTGTGTTTTATATGGTGGATTTCGTTTGTATAGAGGTATTAAGAGAGATTATTAAGGGATGCAACAAATGAAAAAATATGGTTTTTTGTTCTTTGCAATGTTGCTGGTTTTTGCATGTAAAAATCAAAAAGCGGTGGATGACAGAGATACGCCAAACAAAGGAACCATTTATATAAGTGTAGATGAAAGTTTTAAACCGGTTATAGAAGAACAAATAAAAATTCACCATTCTTCTTTTCCCGATACAAAAATTATTGCATCTTACAAGCCGGAAGTGGAGTGTTTAAGAGATTTGCAAAAAGATAGTACCCGGATGATTATTATTGCCAGGGGATTATTTAAAAAGGAAACAGCGTTCTTTGAGTCGAATTTAGGATACCAACCACAGTTTGCTATTATGGCTTACGATGCAGTGGCCGTCATTGTTAATCAGGCGTCGAAAGACAGTATTTTTTCAATGGCAGATTTAAAAAATATCTTAACAGGAAAGAGTAAAAGAATAGCCGTGATGGATGGAAAAAACGCAACGAGCACGGTTCGTTTTTTACAAGATTCCATTTTAAGAGGCGCAAGTTTTGGTGCGAATGTAGTAGCATCAAAGAATAGTGCAGACGTAATAGATATTGTATCGAAGAATGAAAATGTAGTGGGATTTGTAGGATTGAGTTGGGTTGGGGATAGTTATGATCCACAGCAGCAACAAAATTTGAAAAAAATTAGGTTGGCTTTGATAGAATGTGTGCGATGTGTAGAGAAGGGCTATTTTGCAAAACCATCTCAAGCATCAATTGCATATGCGCAGTATCCTTTACCAAGACCTATGTATTATATTTTAAAAGAAAATGCACCGGGGCTAGGAACAGGGTTTATGAATTTTTTAAGTTTAGAAAGAGGACAATTGATTTTTAAAAGGGCACTCCTGGTACCTGCTAAAATGAATTTTAATAAAAGATCAGGAAAAATTAAAGACTCAGATTAACACAATAACTATAAAAATCGACAAATGAAGAAGACAGTTTCGATGATGTTAACAGCACTGATGGTGGTTCAGTTCGCTATGGCTCAATCAGTACCTGAGGGCATCAAACTATTGCAGAGCGTCTATAAAATAAATAGTGCGAAGGCGGTATTACAAAAGGCATACGATGCCAATCCAAAAGACCCACAAGCCATTTATTGGTTAGGGATAGCTAATGTAGCTAAGAACAGAGAAGTGTTGTCTAAAGATGGCATAGCTGCTGCAAGAGCATTATACCAAAAAGCTTTGCAAGATGGTGTGAACGATCCGTTGATTTGGGTTGGTCAAGGTGCTTTAGATATTTTGGAAAGCAATAATGTAAACGCTGCCAAACAAAAATTTGAGCAAGCTATTACCACCACTACCGAAACAAAAGGAAAAAACAAAGGCAAACCAAGTGCAATAATTTTAAATGCAATTGGTATGGCCAATGCTTTGGGTGGATCAACTATTGGTGATCCTGCTTATGGTATTGAAAAATTAAAGCAAGCTGCTGCAATTGATTTAATCAATTCAGATATCTATTTAAATATGGGTATTTGTTATTTGAAAATGGGTGGCGAAAATGGTGGCGAAGCAGTAAAATCTTTTCAAGAAGCCATCACACGCGATCCTAAAAATGCACGTGCTATGTGGCGCATTGGTAAAATTTACCAAAGCCAAAACAATAAAGAATCTTTGGAATTATTTTTTAATAACGCCATTGCTGCAGACCCAGGTTTTCCAGCACCTTATTTAGAATTATTTAATTATTATTCTAATCGTGATGTGGTAAAAGCAAAAGCATATTTAGATGATTTTTTAAAGAATGCCGATAAAGATCCTGTGAACGATTTCTTTTATGCAGAATATTTATTTCGTGCAGGCAAATACCAAGAGTCATTAGATAAAGCAAAAGAAATTGAAAAGTCTTCAAGCCTAACAGCAGTGCCACGTTTGAGCCTTTTATATGCTTACAACTACGATCGTTTAGGCGATTCAGTTGCTGCAAAAAACAATGTCATTAATTTCTTTAATGCTAAAGCAGATATACAGTTTACCGACTACGATTTAGCTGTTAAATTGGTGTCTAAATTTCCAGGCAATGAAGCACAAGCTGTAGGATTTTTAGAGCAAGCAATTGCTAATGATACTGCTCGTGTAAACAAGTTAAACTACATGAACCAAGCAGCAGAAATTTATGGTAAAGCCAAAATGTATACACAGCAATTACAGTGGTTGCAAAACGCAGTTGCTTTAAAAGGTGCTGTTGCAGAAGTAGATCATTATAAAATGACACTTGCCGCATTAAATTCAAAAGACTATGCTAAAACAATTGAATTAGCAAAAGCTTATATGGCTGCAATGCCAGAAAAGCCGCAACCATATTCTTTTTTCAGAAAAGCGGCTATTGCTTCAGATCCAGATACTACCAAAGGAATTGCTGTTGAATACTTGAATTATCTTGATTCTGTTTATACAGTTGTTAACAAAGAGAAGTATAA
>CAIKZP010000077.1 GCA_903831935.1 uncultured Bacteroidota bacterium
ACAGAAGGTGGTTGCTCCACCTGCACTTAGTGTTGGAGAAACCGGACTTAGTGTTATTGTCAGGTTTAGTTTCTCCGTCACACAATTGGTTGTGCTTCCCGTATAAACGCCACTTACGGTGTATTCAACTTCATTCCAGGTGTATGAATTACAAGCTGAGACTGTTGTCGTATGAACTGAACCTGGAGTGATGGTCAATTCCAATATTTCAGTATGACAACCGGTGACCGAGGTATATGTTCCACTTACTGAATACGCTTGTTTGTTCACATCCCATGTATACGAATCACATGCTGTAACAACTGTTGTCGTAGTGTTTGCCTCGTGATTTGCAGGATCAGTATCATCACAATCGGTATTGTTTACCGAATATCCTGCCGGAGGTGTTGGTAAATAAAGCTGTTCGGCTACGCTGGAGCCAAAACCATCGCCATCGGCATCTATGTAATAGGTATGCGGTATGGCTGTCCCTAATGACATTTCGTTCAATGTTTGGCCGGTTAAAGTTGTAGTCACATAATTAGCGCCAGGGTAATTTGTTCCATTGTTATCAAAAACCCAGGCAATACCATCGTGATAAAGCAATTTTAAATTACTTTTTGTTAAGCCATTCAACGCGGCATCAAGATAAGTAAACAGCACTTCACCACTAAAAGCATTTGTTGTGGCGTCAAATTTATAATAGGTAGAGATGGCCGGAATTGTGTTCACGTTCGTGGCCGTTGAAGTCTTATTAAGCGCTACTCCATTAAGGTTAAAATTTGCCGAAGGCGTTAACTGCAGATTTTCTAAACTAACAATCGTCCCTTGCGCTACATTAAAATCGGTACCCGGAGTTACCGAAATGATTTGCGCCTGTGTTGTGAAGGATAATAATCCTAAAAGTAAACAAGGAAGTATAAATAGACTTTTTTTCATGTTTTATTATTTTATGCTTGTTATTAATCGCCACGAGTACTCAAATGAAGGCATGGATTTGGTTGTTGTGTTTTTCCTGCCATTCGTTATATTCAACTTCTACTAAACCCTACCGCAATTTGCACGCCCTGCTAATCCTTGATGCAACGAACAGATAAGCCACCATTCTTACCGTTGTAGCCTCTCAAGTCATTGCTGTAGTCGTAACGCAGGGCGCGGACCCAGGCGTTTGTATCATCGCTCTCAGAAGAACTCCACCAGAGGCCTAGGTTCTCAACAAAAACAGATGTTCCATTGATGTCTCGTTGTCCTCCCGGAAAGCCTGAAAAACCACTGCTATTGGTTCCATCATTAATCAGCCAACCACTTGTTGATTTCATTTGCGTTCCAGCATTAGCCCCTAATGTTGTTTCCAATGTTATCCATTCTGCATCTTTGGGTATATGATAACCTGCGGGTGCCAAGCCCCCGTGTACAACGTCAGCCACTGCATACCAATTGTATAATTTACCATATACTGCTGCATATGTTGCGCTGTCATTGTTGTAATAGCAATAAGCTCCGTATGTTAATGATGCCCAGGTAGCAGCATCCTCTACCTTCGGTATTGGAGTTCCATCACGGTAGGTTGATACATTGAGGTTTTGTGTTGTCCATACTTGTTCGCCAATGGTAACTTGCAGAGTAAGATCGAGAGGAGTTGTAAATACAACTTCATTTCCATAGGCTGTGCCGGCTGCATTCGTAGCATAGGATCTAACATAATAAGTTGTAATCTCTGTTAAGCCTGTAATAGAACTTGTAAATGACCCTCTTCCTGTGCCATCCACTGTTTTGGTACTCAATGCGATGGTAGGATTCGAACTTGTACTCCAACACACCCCTCTGAAACATACAGTTGCGCCTCCATCGGCAAGAATATTTCCGCCACTTGTAGCAGATTCAGCGCTAATAGCAGTGATTGTACTTGTGGGTGCAAGAGTAGGCAGAGATCCTTGCAAGCCAATCATCTGTTAATAAAAGCCTCCTTAAGTCTGGATGTTGTAAAAAAATAATCCCAAATAAATCAAATACTTCACGCTCATGAAATTCAGCAGTTCGCCAAATTTCAGATACAGTATCAATTTCAGGAGTATCTCTATTAAGCTTTACTTTAATAACAATATTGTCGTTGGTTTTTTTAGAACGGAGATGATAAACCATTGTAAAATGGGTCTTCCAATCTACACATGTTAAACAGAACAAAAAATCAAAAGGCATTTGATTAAAATTGCGCAATTGCAAAGCAGCTTGTTTAAACTCAGTAGCTTCCAAAGAAAAGTTCAGCCATTCGCCAGCTTCTTCAATTACAGCATTAGGTAATAGTTCTTTGATAATAATTGTTAATTCTTCTTTCAACATATTAATAAGTACCGTTTTTCAAATGATCAATTGCAATAAAAATTAAACAGACTGTTTGATCTGTTCGCGTGTCATACCCATTTTTATTTTATCCTGTAAACTAATTAATGCATGTAGTAACGCTTCTGGCCTTGGTGGACATCCTGGAATATATACATCCACAGGAATTACGTGGTCTGCACCTTTTACTACAGAATAAGTATTATAAAAAAAAGGGCCTCCGCTAATAGCGCAGGCACCCATTGCAATCACATATTTAGGATCAGCCATTTGATCGTATAGACGTTTTAATACTGGCGCCATTTTATTCACAATCGTTCCAGCAATAATAATAACATCTGCTTGTCGGGGAGTAGCCCTTGCAACTTCAAAACCAAATCGAGAAAAATCGTATTTGGCAGAGGCAACAGCCATCATTTCAATACCACAACAACTAGTAGCAAATGTGAGCGGCCATAATGAATTAGACCTAGCCCAATTAATTACATCATCTAATTTACTCAACACAATTCCACCGCCTGCTGTTTCATGAATTTGTCCTGGAAATTCTTGATTTGTTTTGTTTTCAGTTGAAACCATAAATTTTTATTGAACAATCTTTTGATTTATAATAAATTATACGTGTTAAATCCATTTTAAAGCACCTTTTTTGTGTGCATATAAAAACCCCATAAATAATATAAAAAAGAATACAATGATTTCAAATAATGCAGGCATACCTACTTGCTTAACAACCACAGCCCATGGATACATAAACACTAACTCAACATCAAAAATTAAAAAGATTAATGCAAATAGATAATATCCAACATTAAACTGGTTCCAAGGAGAACCATCTGAAGGGATACCACATTCATAGGCTTGTCCTTTCTGAGGATTTTTTGTACCCTTTACGAAGATTTTTGCAATTAAAATACCGCCAAATGAAAAAGCAATTGCGGCAAGAATTAAAACAATTAAGTAAGCTGCACCCATAGCAATAAATTATCGGGCATGAAGATAGTGAATAACAATTATTAGAAAACTTGATTTTACGCACTTTTTGTTATGATTTTTATCATAGTTTTTAATTTATCTACACGATATTCTTTTACATTTAGCAAATCTAAATATTATAAAAATACATCATACCTTATTAGGATTAATTATTTTACTATTGCTATAACCATAGTTTGTAACCATCTATTTCTCTTTAATAGGAATACTTGCTAAAATTGATTCAATACAATACTGAACATTTATCTTTGTTAAAAACCAACTCATTTGAAACAACTCGCTGCGGTAAATCCTTTTTTTTGGAAATATAGAAATCGTTTTTTTATTGGGATTTTCTTTGTGATTGGGGCAAATTATTTGGCAGTATTAGCACCTCAAATAACAGGATTTGTAGTAAATCAGGTGCAACAACATTTACCTGGTGCAAAACAAATTAGTACAAAACCATCTCACGACTTTATTGTGAATTGGTTTATTCAAACAATTGAACACAATCAATATCCTTTTACAACACTAGTAGCTATTTGCAGTCTAACTATTTTGTTCTTAGCCATAATAAGGGGAGTACTCATGTTTTTTATGCGTCAAACCATTATTGTTATGAGTAGGCATATTGAGTTTGACCAAAAAAATCAAATCTATCAACACTACCAACAGCTAGATACAAATTTTTACAAAACCAATAGTACTGGCGATTTAATGAATCGTATGTCTGAAGATGTAAGTAGGGTAAGAATGTATACTGGCCCTGCAGTGATGTATTTAATAAACTTAGTTGCACTAATTGGCTTTTGTGTTGTAAGTATGCTTAGAAAAGATGTACAGTTAACATTATATGTGTTAGCACCATTACCCATTTTAGCCATAACCATCTATATTATTAATAGTGTCATTAATAAAAAAAGCGAATTGATTCAATCCTTGCTTTCTGATTTAACCACCAATGCCCAAGAGTCCTTTTCAGGCATACGTGTGATTAAATCTTTTGTTCAAGAAAAAGCCATGTTAGGATTTTTTAAGAAAAATAGTGAATCCTATAAAACACAAGCCATTGAACTAGCAAAAGTAGAAGCAATCTATTTTCCTAGTATGGCCTTATTAATAGGACTCAGTACATTGGTAACTATTTACATTGGAGGCGTTCAGGCATTACATGATACAAGTAAACTTGGCTTAATTGTTGAGTTTGTGATTTATATAAATATGCTGACTTTTCCAGTAAGTGCTATTGGTTGGACTGCTAGTATGATTCAAAGAGCAGCAGCTTCTCAAAAAAGATTGAATGAATTTTTAAATACCAAACCAGTCATTCAAAATCATCCTTCAATTATACCATCCACAGTAACAGGAGATATTGTATTTAACCATATTAGTTTTACTTATCCGCATACAGGAATAAAAGCCATTCAAGACCTTAATTTAGAAATTAAAAAAGGTACTAAGGTATTGGTATTGGGTAGAACAGGTAGTGGAAAATCAACCCTAGCGCAGCTTTTACTTCGATTCTATGACCCTTCAAATGGAAAGATAACAATAGGGGACACTGATATAAAACAGATAGACATAAACAATCTTCGAGAAAAAATTAGTTATGTTCAACAAGATGTTTTTCTATTTAGCGATACGGTTGCTGGAAATATCAGTTTTGGATTAGCATCATTGGCCTCAAAAGAAACCATTGAGCGTGCAGCCAAATTTGCAAGCGTACACCAAGAAATTCTTGGTTTTGAAAAAGGGTATGATACTTTAATAGGAGAGCGCGGTGTTACGCTAAGCGGAGGACAAAAACAGCGTATTTCAATAGCAAGGGCTTTAATTAAAGATCCTGAAATTGTTGTATTCGACGACTGTTTAAGTGCTGTAGATGCAAAAACCGAGTTTGAAATATTAAGCAGCTTAAACAAATATCTACACGAAAAAACCGCTATAATAATTACCCATCGCATCTTTTCAACTTTTAGATTTGATACAATCATTGTATTAGAAAATGGGGCAATTATTGAAAAAGGCAATCACGAAGACCTCTTATTATTAAATGGTTATTACGCAGAATTGTATCGTATGCAACTCACTGAATTAACTGATTCTAGCCTTTAAACAGATAAAATGGCTGAATCTTAAAACATAATTGTTGGAAATTTTGGTAATTCTGAAACAATCCTATATTTGTAAGGCTTAAATAATTCTGAACTTAAACCAATTTAACTGTGTCGTACGAGAATAACGAGAACAACGAAAAAAAGATGGAAAGCGTTTATAGTAAACGTATTAGAGCTGGAAAAAGAAGAACTTATTTTTTTGATGTAAGAGAAACTCGTGGAAGCGACTACTACCTAACAATTACAGAAAGCCGTAAACGTTTTGATAATAATGGTTACGACAGACATAAAATATTCTTGTACAAAGAAGATTTTAATAAGTTTATAAAAGCATTAGGCGAAGCAATAGATTATGTAAAAACTGATTTAATGCCCGATTTTGATTTTGATGCTTTTAACCATGAATATGCAGAAGGAGAAGAACCTATATATGAACCTGCTACAGTTAGTGAAACAATAACCAATCCATCTGTAGAACCAATTACAGAACCAGCAGTACCAGAAATAGAAATTCCAACAAGTCCAGAAATTGGTCAACCACCATTAGACAATGGAGCAACTGAAGAGGTTGATAAATGGTAAAACATTTTATATAAAAAAAGCCACATTTAATGTGGCTTTTTTTATGCTAAGCAATTTCTTTTTGCATCCAAACATTACATGCATTGTGTCCTGAATTTCCTAGTGGGGCAGTTAAATATTCAAATCCAAATTGTTCATAAAGTTTCACTGCTTTAATTAAAGAAGGGGTGATGGTTTCTAAGTACATCTTTTTAAAACCATTAAGCTTTGCAGCTTCTACACAGTTAGCAAGCATTCTATAGCCCAAACCCTTCCCCCTGGCTGTTTTCGTTAAAAATACTTTAACCAATTCACATGTGTCAATTGGCAATCCATCTGTAGAAAAATAGCCCGTACCACCTATAATTTCTCCATTTAATTCGGCAATAAAATAGGCACAATTTTTATTTGAATTAAACAATTCAAATAAGTGATCGGTACTTTCTTCAAAATAAACAGTGCCAGGTAAATTAGCACCTAAATCTTCCAAAGATGTTCGTATAATTTTGGCAATGATAGGATTGTCTGAAATTTGAATTGGACGAATAATAATTTCCATGTAGCCTATTTACAAAATTCTTTAAAACAATTAATTAATCCATTCGTAGAACTATCATGAGTAGTTACTTTGGCATTATTTTCAAGTTCAGGTAATATTTGATTGGCCAATTGTTTACCCAATTCAACACCCCATTGATCGAAACTGAAAATATTCCAAATTATCCCTTGTACAAAAATTTTATGCTCGTAAATACCAATTAATGTTCCAAGTGTAGACGGTGTAATTTGTTTCACTAAAATTGAATTGCTTGGCTTATTGCCGCTGAATATTTTAAAAGGAGTGAGCTTTTTAATTTCTTCTTCTGATTTACCTGCTTTCATCAATTCTACCTTCACTTCATTTTCAGACTTGCCGTTCATTAATGCTTCGGTTTGCGCAAAATAGTTAGACATTAATTTAAGGTGATGGTCTCCAATTGCGTTATGACTAATAGCCGGAGCTATAAAATCACAAGGAATTAATAAGGTTCCTTGGTGGATTAATTGATAAAATGCATGCTGACCATTGGTTCCAGGTTCACCCCAAATAACTGGGCCAGTGGCATAGTTAACAGGATTTCCATTTCTATCGGCACTTTTACCATTACTTTCCATATTTCCTTGTTGGAAATAAGCGGCAAAACGATGCATGTATTGGTCATAAGGTAGAATAGCCTCGGTTTGAGCCCCCATAAAGTTTACATACCAAATGCCTATTAAAGCCATTAATACAGGTATGTTTTTATCGAAAGGAATTGTTTGTAAATGAATATCTGCTTTTTCGGCACCTTTTAATAATTCAATAAAATGATCGTATCCAATAGTCAGTGCAATTGATAACCCAATAGCACTCCATAAAGAATAACGACCACCAACCCAATCCCAAAATTCAAACATATTTGCTTTATCAATGCCAAATGCAGTAACCGCTTTTTCATTCGTACTCAGTGCAGCAAAATGTTTTGCAATATCTTTTTCAGATGCACCTGAAGCCAGGAACCAAGTTCTAGCTGTTTGTGCATTGGTCATGGTTTCTTGTGTGGTAAATGTTTTAGAAGCAATTAAGAATAATGTTTCTTCTGGATTTACCTGCTTTAATGTTTCAGCTATATGAGATCCATCAACATTACTTACAAAAAAGGTTTCAATACCAGTAACCCAATATGGTTTAAGCGCTTCAGTAACCATAACTGGCCCTAAATCACTTCCGCCAATACCAATATTAACTATATAACGTATTTTTTTTCCAGTATAGCCTTTTGCAGATCCACTATGAATAGATTCGCAAAACTGTTTCATTTGCTGCTGTACTTTTAAAATATCAGGCATAATATCTTTTCCATCAACCTTCACTGGATTGCCTGAAAAATTTCTTAGTGCCGTGTGTAATACAGATCTGCCTTCGGTTTCATTAATAATATTTCCTGCAAACATTTCTTGAATTGCATCTTTCAATTTGCAATCCTCTGCTAATTCAAGCAATAACTTTAGTGTTTTTTGATTGATAATATTTTTAGAATAATCAAAAACAATTTCGTCTAAACACAAAGAAAATTTTAAAAATCTATCTGGTTCTGTAGCAAATAAATCACGCATGTGTTTGCGATTCATTTCTTCTTCAAAATGTTTTTTTAATAAAAACCAGGCTTGTGTAGTTGTTGGATTTGTTCTAGGAAACATATATATAAGTTTGTAATAGTAAGTTTATAATAACGCGTGTTATAAATTCAAAATAGTATCAATCGTTTGTTGAACATTACTAGGTGTAATATCTAAATGCAACACAAAACGTATTTGAGTAGGAGAGATGGCTATTGCCAAAATACCTTTTTCTTTTAAAATAGTAGCCAATTCTGGCGCTGTAAATCTGCCCTTCACTTCAAATATCACAATATTGGTTTCTACAGGAAGAATTGTTCCAACAAAGTCTTTTTTAAGCAATGCAGCTTCAATTAGTTTAGCATGATGGTGGTCATCGGCTAATCGATTGATATTATTTTCTAAAGCATAAATACCTGCTGCTGCCAAAAAACCAGCTTGTCTCATACCTCCTCCAAAAAGTTTGCGAACCCTTCTTGCTTTTGCAATAAAAGCTTTGTTACCTAATAATACACTGCCAACGGGCGTACCCAATCCTTTGCTCAAACAAATAGATATTGAGTCAAACACTTCACCATACTGAATACAGGTTTCGTTTTTAGCTACAATCGCATTAAAAATTCGAGCCCCATCTAAGTGTAACTTTAAATTATTATTTAAGCAGACATTCTTAATTAGTTGAATATCATTAAATTCATAACAACTTCCACCACCTCTATTTCCTGTATTTTCTAATGAAACTAGGGTACTTAATGGCTTATGAATATCAAGCGGATTAATGGCTTCAACTACCATTTCTGCATTAATTCTACCCCTATCGCCGTTTAAAAGTCTAACGGATGCACCTGAATTTGCAGCAATACCACCTCCTTCATACAAATACACATGTGATAATTTATCGCAAATCACTTCATCTCCTGGATGGGTATGACATTTAATGGCAATTTGATTGGTCATTGTTCCGCTAGGGCAAAAAACAGCGGCTTCCATTCCAAATAATTTAGCAGAAAGGCTTTCTAATGCATTAATGGAAGGATCTTCTCCAAAAACATCATCCCCAATTGGAGCTTCCATCATAGCTTGAAGCATTTCTGGACTTGGTTTTGTTACAGTATCGGATCGAAAATCTATCATAATGACAGCGAAGTTAATTCGAAAAGCAGTTTTTTTGGATAGATTATAGATTTAAATTTATCCTCATTTTAGTATATAAATTTCCAATTTTACCCAATTTATTAAGTTTTTCCACATTTAACCTCAAATTCAGATGAATTTTTGTACTTTCGTAGGCTCTGAAAAGACCTGCTAATTGTTAAATGACACTTATTTTTAGTTTATAATATAACAATTGCAACTTTTCCACGTTTAACATTCATTAAGACAATAATAGACTATGAGGCAGCTCAAAATCGCTACCCAGATTACCAACAGAGATTCACAGGCCGTTGAAAAGTATCTACAGGAAATCTCTAAGATTCCAATGATCAATCCCGAAGAGGAAACAACACTTGCCCAAAAAATCAAAATGGGTGACCAAAGGGCTTTAGACAAATTGGTTCAAGCGAATTTACGTTTCGTAGTATCAGTAGCAAAACAATACCAACACCAAGGTCTTTCTTTAAGTGATTTAATTAATGAAGGAAATTTGGGTTTAATTAAAGCTGCACAACGTTTTGACGAAACCAAAGGTTTTAAATTCATCTCATACGCTGTATGGTGGATTCGTCAATCAATTTTACAAGCTTTAGCTGAACAAGGTAGATTGGTACGTTTACCACAGAATAAAATTGGTACTTATAATAAAGCCAATAAAGCATACATGGCATTTGAACAAGAACATGAGCGTGAACCTTCTACCGAAGAGTTGGCTGAAATTCTTGAGATGAGCGAAACAGAAATCAACAATATTTTCCAAAGTAATACACGTCATACTTCATTAGATGCACCGGTACACGAAGCAGAAGATGTTGCTATGGGTGACTTGTTAGAAGGTAGCGATGATACTGATGAAGATGTTATGAAGGATTCTTTGCGTGAAGAAATTCGCAGGGTTCTTAAATCTTTAAGTCCTCGCGAAGCAGAAATTGTAAATGCTTATTTTGGTTTAGACGGAGAAAATGGAGTTACTATTGAACAAATTGGAATGAAATACGATTTAACTAAAGAACGTATTCGTCAAATTAAAGAAAGAGCCATTAAACGTTTACAAAAAGCTAGATATAGCAATGCTTTAAAAGCATATTTAGGATAATTTTTTCAATACAATTTGTATTGATTATATAATAGAAAGAGGCCATATCACACAATTGATATAGCCTCTTTCTATTTAATTTATTGCCAGTTATAATCATCTAATTAGCAAACCATTTAACTATTTCCATGTTATATAATTTGTAAATTCGTTCTATGCATAAATGGCTGATTATATCTTGCTTTATTTTTTCAATTTTATCTTGCGAAAAAGATATCAGTTTTGCTCCAGATGCTACTACAAGTAAATTAGTAGTAGATGCTCAAATTGAAAACAATCAAGCCCCAATGGTTGTGTTAACTACTTCAATGGGTTATTTTGCTACACTAGATTCTGCTATGTTGTACAATAGTTTTGTACACAATGCCATCTGCAGTATTAGTGACGGAACAAAAACACAACAATTAAAAGAATTTAAAATCGCATTAAATACTGGGAATTTATATTATTATAGTAATGATCCTACTACAGCGAGTACCAATTTCAATGGCATCTTAGGAAAAAAATATCTCCTAACCATTCAATATAATAATCAAACCTATTCTGCATCAACTACAATACCATTACTCACCAAAACAATCGATTCAATTTGGTGGGAGCCATTAAAAAATTATCCTGATTCGCCTCAGGTTTCATTAATGACTAAAGTAACAGATCCCCCAGGATTAGGTAATTATATTCGCTATTTTACCAAACAAAATAAAGGACAGTATTTTCCAGGATTTAATAGTGTTTTTGACGATCAAATTATAGATGGCAAAACTTATAGTGTTCAAATAGATCGGGGGGTAGATCGTAATCTTCCATTTGATCGTAAAAATTATGGCTACTTTTTTAAAGGAGATACAGCCACAGTAAAACTCTGTAATATTACAAAAGAGACCTATGATTTTTGGCGTACCTGGGAATTCGCTTTTTCATCAATAGGTAACCCATTTTCTGCACCAGGAAAAGTCATTGGAAATATCAATAACGACGCATTAGGTGCATTTTGTGGTTATGCAGCCCAATATAAAACACTGATTATCCCCAAATAATCCGATTTTGTGTACAATACATATCGTTTAAGTAGTGTAAGCGATTTAATTTTGTATGTTCTAAATATAATTTAATGGCAAACGAAGCAACAGAAAAAGTACATGTTTTAATAATTGGATCTGGTCCTGCAGGATATACTGCGGCAATATATGCAGCAAGAGCAAATATGAAACCGGTTTTATACCAAGGAATACAACCTGGTGGACAATTAACTATCACCACTGAAGTTGAAAACTATCCTGGATACCCAGATGGAATTCAAGGTCCTGAAATGATGGTTAATTTTGAAAAACAAGCCACCCGAATGGGAGCAGATATTCGTTATGGATTAGCCACTAAAGTAGATTTTAGTGTACGTCCATTTAAAGTAGAAATTGACGAAGAAAAATGGATAGAAGCCGATTCAGTGATTATAAGTACCGGTGCATCTGCTAAATGGTTAGGATTAGAAAGTGAAGAAAGACTCAATGGATTTGGTGTGAGTGCTTGTGCCGTTTGTGATGGATTCTTTTTTAGAGGTAAAGAAGTAGCAATTGTAGGCGCCGGAGATACAGCTGCTGAAGAAGCATTGTATTTATCTAAATTATGTACGACAGTTCATATGGTGGTTAGAAAAGACCAAATGCGTGCTAGTAAAGTAATGCAAGACCGCGTTTTGAATACCGCAAATATTAAAGTTTATTGGAATAGTGTTACCGACGAAATACTAGGAGAGAAAAAAGTAGAAGCCGTACGTTTATTAAATACAGCAACCAATCAAAAAATAGAGATTCCAGTAAGTGGATTTTTTGTTGCTATAGGACATGAACCTAATAGTGGTATTTTTAAAGACTTCATAAATATGGATGAAACAGGCTATATACAAACAGTACCGGGTACTTCTAAAACAAATATTCCAGGCGTTTTTGCAGCAGGAGACGTACAAGATAAAAATTATCGTCAAGCAGTTACTGCAGCAGGTAGTGGTTGTATGGCCGCTTTAGATGCAGAACGTTATTTAACAGCAAATGGACTTACATAATTAATTTACAAAATATAAATAAGGCGATAGCATTCAGCTAATCGCCTTTATTTTTGCATTATGCTTACTATTCAATTAGATGCCTTACAATTTTATGCTTACCACGGAATTTTTGATGAAGAAAAAACCTTGGGTAATAATTATGTAGTTGATATTAAAATTGAAGTTAGTGCCAATAAGCAAATCATTGAATCAATTACTGAAACAATTGATTATGCGCTAGTTTTTGATATGCTTAAAAAGAGAATGCAAATACCAACCCCTTTATTAGAAACAATTGCAACTGATTTTTGCCATACCATTTTAAATAATTTTCAATTGGCTTCATCTATTGATTTTAGTATCAAAAAAATGAATCCACCAATTGAAAAATTCATTGGAAATGTTGGCGTTCAATTTGTTTTAAAAAGAAGTGATTTATAAAATACTTAAAATGAAATTCATTTATTTAATACTGTTTTGTTTCACTGCATTTTTTGCTCAATCTCAAGAAACTGTATTGTTATTTAAAGAGGCAGATAATTTTGAACGACAATTAAAAGATATTGAGGCACTAGACAAATACAAACAAATAGTTGCAATAGAGCCCACAAATATTAAAGCGCTGGTAAAAGCAGCGGAGTTAAATGCTGGACTTGGTGGAAGAGAATCAAATAAAGTTAATAAAAGATTATTTACAGAGTCTGCAATGGTTTTTGCAAAAAAAGCATATGATCTTGATTCTAAAAATGCCGATGCAAATTATGTAATGGCAATGGTATCAGGTAAAATGACTGATATAGAAACTGAAAATAAAAAAATTGTTCAATACGTAAAGGACGTAAAAACTTATTCAGAGAAAGCATTAACTATTAATCCTAATCATGCCAGAGCAAATTATAGTTTGGGTAAATGGCATTACGAAATGGTCAATTTAATGGGATTAAAAAAAGTGGCTGTTAAATTATTTTATGGCGGAATGCCTGATGGCGATTTAGATTCGGCCATTGTACATTTTGAAAAATGTAAATCTGCAGATCCTTATTTTGTATTGAATTATTTAGACCTTGCCAAAGCTTATCGCGATAATCATCGCCCAACACAAACAATTGAAATTTTAACCAAACTAATTAAATTACCCATTAGAACAGCAGATGATGCTGCAATAAAAGCAGAAGGCGCAAAACTATTAGACGCTGTTCAATAATTAAACCTTTAACCTTATAATCATGGAATTGCAAGAATTATTTCAACAAGCTACTATTAACAGTAAAACATTATCAGAAAAACCAGATAATGAAACCCTGCTAAAATTGTATTCACTATTTAAACAAGCATCAGAAGGAGATACCCAAGAAGAGGGTCCATCTAATCCATTTGATTTTGTTGCAAAATTTAAATACGAAGCATGGGCTAAATTAAAAGGCATTAGTAAAGAAGATGCTATGCAAGCCTATATCAATTTAGTAAATGAATTGAAGTCGAATCAATAATTAATTTATAACCAGGTAATACTATTTGCCTGGTTATATTTTTATTTTCTTCCACCTTCCAGATTGCATATACCAAAAAGAAGGAATCAATAGGGTAGCCCAATATAACCATTCACTTCCCCATCCCCATGTGATTGGTAATTGCATTTTCTCCAACACTGTAAATACATAAATACAATATAAAATGATGGCAGTAAATTCTGTGGCCAAATTCATTGTAGAATTACCAGAACCAGTTACTGCATTCATCCACACAATGGAAACAGACATTAATACCAATGCAAAAGACACCACCCTTAAAACGGGTATGCCTGCTTGAATAAAGTCTTCGCCTTGTCCGTAAATAGATAAAAAAGCATGTGGAAAAAGATTTAGTAATAAGCAAACGATACTAGCAAAACCAACACTCCAACGCATGATTTTTTTAATGAGTGGCATAACTAAATCGTGTTTATTCTGCCCAATAACATTACTTACCATGGTGTTTGTTGTTGCTGCAAAAGCCCAAGTAAAACAACCAAAGAATCCAAAAATATTACGCATTGTATTTGAAACAGCTAAGTCTCTAGCACCATGGTGTTCAATTAAAATATAGAAAAACTCCCAACTGATAATACTTATGGCATGTTGTGCAATTAGTGGTGCAGATTGTACCACTATCAATTTGCTATTGATCGGTTCAAATACCCAAGTGCTAAATAATTGTAAGCGTTTACTAATTCCATTGATCCGTAAAACAAGAAATAAAACAAATAATCCAGCAATTTCTGAAAAGATTGAAGCATATGCTGCACCATTAAAACCTAATTGCGGCAGTCCAAATTTTCCATAAATTAACCCATAATCGAAAAATACATTCACAACCGCTTCTGTAGCAGTTCCAATAATTAGGTATTTAGACTGATTTGTGCCAACCAATAAGGCATTACGCATTTGGTATACATATAAAAATGGCAAACCAATGATGCGAATATTTAAAAAACGAACAGCAATTGCTACCCTTTGAGGGTCATGTAAAGCCCAGCCAAGTATCATTGGTGCCAAAAACCAGGTTAATAAAATGCCAATAGCAGCGAAACCAAAAGATATATAAATGCCTTGAGTAAATAATTTCCCTATCTGATCAATTCTATTTTCACCAGCCCGTCTTGAAATTAAAGCCTGTAAACCATTGTTCAATCCATGACCAATGACAGCAAAAATGAGGTAGTAAACACCCGTAATTCCAGCCAATCCCAATGCTTCTTGACCTAATCCCCCTAAAAAAATATTATTTGTGATGAAATTTAGTTGCGGCACCATAATAGCCAAACTGATAGGAAGGGCTATCCTTAGTATCTGTTTGTGGCTTGTTGTAACTTGTAAATTATTGGTATCTGATGTGTTATTCATAAGGTTCTGCAAAGTAACAATTTTAATATCTGCACAAATCGCTTTCCATGCATAATAACTTTTTTATATCATTGCATAACCAATATCACGATTATGGTTACTAAGTGGATAGGATTATACGGAAACAAGCCCAATTATACCAATAAATCAACAAACCATCTATTTGTTGAAATTAGCCCATCACAAGTGGTATACTTGGTAAAAAATACGGTAAATGCGCAAATGGAAGCCATTGAAATATTTCATTTCAATATGAATCATGGAGATTGGTCTGATATATTTTTTGAAATAAAAGAACAATCGGCTTTAATAGGCTTATCTTTTTCTAATACAAGTATTTATTTTAATATTAATGAAGCTTTATTGTTACCTCTTAACAATTTGAGTGCTTCATCTGCAGATGATTTTTTATCCTTAGTGTATGGTCCTGAAGAGAATACTACAACCAAACATGATAAAATTGAATATTCACTACCGTTTGTTACTATTTATAGAATTAAAAATTCTTTAATAGAAATTCTAAATAGGAATTTCATTCTTTTCAATATCCAACATACTTATTCTCCTATTTTAAGAGACGTATTTGAAAGAGATAATTTAGCACCTATATTTTTAAAATTAGTAGTGTATTATCAGCACATTATTGTGGTATATATAAAAGACAATCAATTACAATTAACGCAAACCTATTCATTTAAAAATTCCGACGATATATTGTATTATTTACTTGGAATTATTCAACAAGATGGATATACAGCCATACAAACTCAAATTGAAATAAGTGGATTGATTGACCAACATATTGGATTGTATGAACAATTAAAACAGTCTTTTGGTATTGTTTCCTACGATGAAATTAATTTAGAGGATACAATAAAAATTGGTTTAGAAAAATATCCTGCATATACGTTTACTCCTTTTTATAAATTGATGGCATGAGAATAATTTCAGGAAAGTTTGGAGGAAGACGCATTCAGCCGCCAACAAATATGCCACATACCAGACCTACTACGGATATTGCTAAAGAAGGGTTATTTAATATCCTACAAAATAGAATGAATTTTGAAGGCATTAAAACACTTGATTTGTTTGGTGGTACAGGATGTATAAGTTACGAACTTGCATCACGTGGTGCTTTGGATTTAACCATTGTTGAAAAAGATCCTATCATGTATCAGTTTATTCAAAAGAACTGCACAGCATTAGGAGTTGAGAATTACCAACTACTTAAAATGGATGTATTTGCTTTTTTGAATACAGCTAAAACACAATTTGATTTTATTTTTGCAGGCCCACCTTATGCACTTGGCGCTATTGATGAAATACCTAAAATTATTGCTGAAAGAAAATTAATAGCTAAATCAGGTTTTTTTGTTTTAGAACACACGCCAAGAAACCAATACGAAAAAATGCCCAATTTTGAATTCCAACGAAATTATGGCACAACCGTATTTTCATTTTTTGTAAACAAAGATTAATGGTCAATTAGATATTGCTACCATGACAAAAAAAGAAATCAGACAATTATTTAAAGCAAAGCGTCAAGATATTTCTGATCAAGAGAAATTAAAACTCGACGATCTTTTACTTATTCAATTTCAACAATTTTCTTTTGATTCAACAGATTGTTTATTAAGTTATTGGCCAATAGAACACCATAAAGAACCCAATGTAACATTAGCAACTAGGTTTTTACATTTAATGGTTCCTCAATTACAAATTGCTTATCCTGTAACAAATCCATTGAATCAAAACATGGACGCAATGATTGTTGATGAAAACACCAATTTTAATACCAACCAATTAGGTATTACAGAACCAATTGATGGTATCATCATCAACCCAGCATCCATAAATATTGTTTTTGTTCCTTTATTGGCTTTCGACGAATTAGGCTATAGGGTAGGTTATGGGAAAGGATATTACGATCGATATCTTGCTAAATGCCCATCCAATACACTGAAAATTGGATTTTCGTATTTCGAACCTATTGCACAGATTACCGATAAAGACCAATTTGACGTACCTTTATCGTACTGCATTACACCGCAGCATATCTATGAATTTTAACACGCTATTTTTAAAGTCTTTTCGTGTTTTGTTAATTCCTTTCGCATTATTGTACGGATTAGTCATATATATACGGAATCGTTTATTTGATAAGCATTATTTGCCTTATTCTGAATTCAACTTCCCATTAATTTGTGTAGGCAATTTAGCTGTTGGTGGAACAGGAAAATCTCCAATGGTTGAATACTTATTAGACTTATTACATCCTCAATTTAAAATTGCCACACTTAGTAGGGGTTATAAAAGAAAAACTTCTGGATATGTATTGGCACATAAAAATACCACTGCACTTGAAATAGGAGATGAACCCATGTTGTTTCATTTAAAATTTCCAGATGTACCCATTGCAGTTGGCGAAGAACGTTTAGTAGGTATTCCTCATTTATTACAAGACCATCCTACATTACAAGCAATTATTTTAGACGATGCATTTCAACACAGAAGTGTAAAAGCCGGCTTAAATATTTTATTAACAGAATACAGTAATTTATATTCTCAAGATTTCTTTTTACCTACTGGTGATTTAAGAGATGAATGGTCTTCTGCAAAAAGAGCCGAAATTATTATTGTTACTAAATGTCCGCCAGAATTAACCGAAGAGAAAAAGCAAAAAATAATTAGAAGTTTACAACCAGAAGCCGATCAAAAATTATTTTTCACTTGTATTGAATATGGCACACCTTATCATATTTTAGATAATGAAGATGAATGGATACTTACACCAAGAGATGAAGCCTTATTGGTTTGTGGTATTGCCAATCCTAAACCATTAAAAGATTATTTACTTAGTCAGGTACATACTTATTATCAACAAGATTATTCTGATCACCATATTTTCTCTATTGATGATTTGACAGAAATAAAAATGCTATTCGAAGAAATCAATTCAAAAGACAAATTAATTTTAACCACCGAAAAAGATGCCGTTCGATTGAGTAAGTTCACCGAAGAACTAACCAATTTACCCATCTATGTTTTACCAATCCAACACCGTTTTCTATTTGATGAAGGTCAAATATTCAATGAACAGGTTTTGTCATTTATAGAACATTTTAGTTTTAATCCTACCAAGTTATGAGTAAGTCTAAATCAAAGCAAAAACAAAAGCAAAAATCAACCCCTGCATTAACATTAAAGGGTAGGTTAGAAGTGACCCGTTCTGGAATGGGTTATGTAATTGTAGATGCTGAAAAAGAAGATGTATTGGTCCGTCCAGGAGATTTTGACACAGCACTTAATGGCGATACTGTTCGTGTGAAAGTCACCAGAGAGAATATGCGGACCGGAAAAAAAGAAGGGCGAATCATAGAAGTAATCACGCGAAAACAAACAGAATTTATAGGTCATTTACAATTATCTACCAATCATGCTTTCTTTGTGCCTGATACAGATAAACCAATGCCCGATTTGTTCATCCCTTTAATTTCAATCATGGGTGCTAAACACAAAGACAGGGTAGTAGCACGATTGGTGAAATGGGAAAAAACAGATAAAAAACCAGTAGGTGAAATTATAAAAGTATTGCTGCCAGAAGATGATAATGATGCTGCCATGCAAGAGTTATTGGCACAAGCAGGATTCCCTTTATCGTTTTCTGAAGATGTGAAAGAAGCTGCCGAAAAATTACCTGTAATTTTAGATAGTGCTGAAATAGCAAAAAGAAGGGATTGTAGAGATATTCTAACGTTTACAATTGACCCTGCAGATGCGAAGGATTTTGATGATGCAATATCAATTAGAACATTAAGTAAAGGGATGTATGAAATTGGTGTACATATAGCAGATGTTAGTTATTATGTTACTCCAGATTCAGACCTAGACGCTGAAGCCTACAAAAGAGCAACATCGGTTTATTTGCCAGATCGTGTAAATCCAATGTTACCAGAAAAAATATCTAACGAACTTTGTTCACTTCGCCCTAATGAAGACAAATTTACTTTTTCTGCTATTTTTCAAATGACAGATAAAGGAGAAATCAAACAATATTGGTTGGGTAAAACAGTCATCCATTCAGATTTTAGATTTGCATACGAAGACGTACAACAGATTATAGAAACTTCAGAAGGAAATTGCAAAGAAGAAATTCTATTACTCAATTCAATTGCACAAGGTTTTAGAAAAAAACGATTTGCAAAAGGAGCCATTAATTTTTCTTCTCAAGAAGTGCGATTTAAATTAGATGAAAAAGCTGTTCCAATTGGAATAATGATTAAGGAAAGTAAAGAAGCCCATCAATTAATTGAAGAGCTAATGTTGTTAGCCAATAAAACTGTTGCAGAAAATGTAGCCAAACAACATATCAATAAAAAACCAATTCCTTTTCCTTATCGGGTTCATGATCAACCAGATCAAGAAAAATTGAAACCATTTATCAGCTTTGCAAAAAAATATGGTCATGGTTTTGATATTTCAAGTGCAGAAAAAATTTCTGCAAGTTTTAATCAAATGCTTGAAGATGCTAAAGGAAAACCTGAGCAACACGTATTAGAACAATTGGGTATTCGAACAATGGCAAAAGCGGTATATACTGCCGAAAATATTGGTCACTATGGATTAGCATTTGAATATTATTGTCATTTCACTTCACCTATTCGCCGCTATCCCGATATATTGGTGCATAGAATTTTAGAATCTGTGTTAACAGGCAAGCCTATCATTGATAAAAAAATGGAAGAAAAATGTAAGCATTCTAGTGAGCGAGAAAGAGCTGCAATGGAATGTGAACGTGCCAGCAACAAATACAAACAAGTAGAATACTTAAAAACTTATATTGGAGATACTTTTGAAGCAATTATTTCTGGCGTTTCAAGTTTTGGATTTTGGGCTGAAACTGTTTTACACAAATGCGAAGGCTTAGTTAGTGTAATAGGATTGTCGGATTACGATGATTTTAGACATATTGAGAGCGATTATAGTTTGGTTGGAAGAAGGAGTGGACGCAGTTTTAGAATAGGCGACAAAGTACTGATTAAAGTAATTGCGGCAAATCTAGAAAAACGACAATTAGATTATGAATGGGTAATTAATGCTGGAAAAGACAATGATGCAGAAGATGCACCAAAACCCAAGAAAAATAATTCAACCAAAAAGCATAAGGGCCCTAAATAATGCCCATCTGCTTCATTAAAAAAGAAGCATTCTTATTTTGAGCAACTCCTTTTCGAATAGTATAATCGAAGAGGAGTTTTTCATTTACAATACTACTTTCAAAACAATAATTTGCAATTTGGTTCGGATATTCCGTTTCCAATTCACTTAACTTCAAATCGTGTGTAGCAAAAAGGCTAATACAATTGAATTGAATGAGTTCTTTTACAAATTGTTCAGAGCCATAATATTTATCGTCTGAATTAGTGCCTCGTAATATCTCGTCTATTAAAACCAATGAAGCACTACTTTCCTTAACACCTTTTTTTAATGCCTGTAACTTTTTTAACTCCGCCATAAAGTACGAAGTGTTTTCTTGTAAAGAATCACTAATACGAATAGAGGTAAAAATATTCATAGGTAAAAATGAAAAAGCAGTAGCACAAACAGGTAGACCGTTTTGAGCCATTACTAAATTAACACCAAGGGTTCTTAAAAAAGTAGTTTTACCACTCATATTAGATCCTGTTATTAATAATAGCTTTTCTGGTTGCCCAATAGTAATATTGTTAGAAACCCTATTTTGTTTTTGTATCAATGGATGCGCTAAACCTGTTGCTTGAATTACAAGTTCCTTATCTAATACATTCGGATAAATATTATCTGAATTCTGATAGGCATAAACAGCCAAAGAATTATATCGTTCAATTGCAGCAACCGTATCCATCCATTTTTGTAGATCGTGTTGGTATTTAATTTTCCAATCTTCTAAAGCCCACATATTTTGTATATCATATAAAAAATAGGGGTTAAAAAAAGTCATGATTAATATATTCAAACGCTGGTCTATACTATTTGATATTTTTGACAATGACAGTATTGCGTTATATGCTTGGTTTGCATTTTCTTTATACTCATTTAACACAGTAGAATCTGCTGTATGGATGGTACTAAACAATTTTAAAATTTCTGCGTACTGTTTAAGTATTGCTTCTTTATTACTCAATAACCCAAAATTCTCTTGTAAATATTTAAAATAATAACCAATTTGCGCAATGCCAAGTAAAAAACTAATTCCAAAAAAAGAAATCTTTCCGGTTATTAAAGCGTAGCAGATTAAACCAATATTCATCATAGGAAAAGCATAACGAACAAACTTAATCCAAACACTTTTGTGTAATTGATTAGCGCTATTTAACCAAAGAAAAATAGCATCTAAAGAAGCATAGTCTGTTTTATGTAAAAGAGACGTGGTAATGATAGATTCAATTAATGGAATCTGTTTCGATAGTGTTTGAATGGCTATTTGCTCTTCAAGAATTACAGCTTTATTTAGTAATGGGTATTGTAATTTATTAGCCAATACATTTAAACCATAATGTGTAGAGGATCGATTAATTAAATGAAATAATCCACCTTGTTGAAAGATATCTAAATCATCCCAAAAACTTTCGCCCGATGCAAATTCACTGCCATTATTAAACATATTCATCTTGCCATTTAAACAATCAATTTCGTTTTGATAAACTATGGATAATTGTATTAAATATTTTTCCTTGTTTTTCAATTGAATAAACCAACTGATTAGGGCTAAAAAAACTATGATTGAACCCAAAAATGTGAATAGCCAAACCAATTGAAAATGCAATAAAAGTTGATATATACTAAAGACTAATAATAAAAAAGCGCACATTCTACTGATTGAAACATATAAAAGTTTGTTTTTAATTAAATGGATAGTATTTGAATTACTAGTAATTTTTTGTTGATATAACTCTTGTAAGTTGTTCATTTTAAGCTTATTATGAGCATTATAGCCCTGTTGTTTTCTATTTAAAATAATGTGTTTTTAATACCCCATTATCTATTCTATAAAAGTATTCATTCAAACAGTATTTTTTTAAACTATTTATCTCTAGTTTTTTAAGGCAAAAACAATCAAAATAATGCCCAATAAAGTACAAATTTGATCAATTAAATAATGTGGATAAAACAGCTCAAAAAACAAGTAATTACAGCGGTTTTGCCCCTTTATTAACCTATCTTTGCTCACCTTGAAAACGGCTTTTAAAAGTGCCATAAAATTGAACAAACTTTAAGTACTAATTAGTTACATGGAAGAGAACCAATTACCAGAGCAAACAAGCGATAATGATCGTGTCATTCGCGTAAATATTGAAGAACAGATGAAAACTGCCTATATCGATTATTCGATGTCGGTAATTGTTGGTCGTGCGCTACCCGATGTAAGGGATGGTTTTAAACCAGTTCATCGTAGGGTTTTGTATGCCATGACAGAATTGGGCAACTATAGCAATAAGCCTTATAAAAAATCTGCCCGTATTGTTGGGGAAGTAATGGGTAAATTTCACCCACACGGTGATGCATCTATTTACGATACCTTGGTTCGTATGGCGCAAGATTGGACAATGCGTTATATAATGGTTGATAGCCAGGGTAACTTTGGTAACCAAGATGGAGATCCGCCAGCAGCTATGCGTTATACAGAAGCGCGTTTGCATAAAATTGCAGAAGCAATGTTGGATGATATTGAAAAAGATACAGTTGATTTTCAATTAAACTTCGATGATTCTTTAAAAGAACCAACAGTACTTCCAACACGTATCCCACAATTATTAGTGAACGGTTCTTCTGGAATTGCAGTAGGTATGGCAACTAATATGCTTCCTCATAATTTGAGCGAAGTAATTGATGGTTGTATCGCTTATATCGAAAACCATGAAATTACTTGCGAAGAATTAATTCAATATGTAAAAGCACCAGATTTTCCAACAGGTGGAATCATCTTTGGAATGGAAGGTGTAAAACAAGGTTTAATGACCGGTCGTGGAAGGGTAGTACTTCGTGGTAAATGCCATGTAGATACCAAAGCATCAGGCCGCGAACAAATTGTTATTACAGAAGTTCCTTATCAAGTTAACCGCGATAATTTAACAGACAGAATTGGTCAATTAGTTAATGAAAAAGTTGTTGAAGGAATTGCACACGTTAACAACGAAAGTAATAATCGTGAAGGCACTCGTATTGTAATTGATTTGAAGAAAGATGTTATTGCGCAAGTAATCATCAACCAATTATACAAATACACCGAACTACAAACTAGTTATGGTATTAATAATGTAGTTATTAGCAAGGGCCGTCCTAAAATTATGAATCTCAAAGAACTAATTGTTGAGTTCATTGAATTTAGAATGGAAGTAGTCATTCGACGTGCAAAATTCGAATTACGCAAAGCAGAAGAGCGCGCACATATTTTAGAAGGATATTTAAAAGCACTCGATCATTTAGACGAAGTAATTGCTTTAATTAGAAGCAGCAGAACGCCAGATGAAGCAAAAGATGCTTTGATGTTAAAGAGCCAATCAGAAAATTGGTACCTAAACAATAGCATGTTCCAAGACTTAACCGACGACTTGTACAAACAAGCACAAGGTTTATCTGAAATACAAGCAAAAGCCATACTGGAATTGCGTTTACAACGTTTAACAGGTATGGAACGCGACAAAATTGTTGATGAATTTAACGGTTTAATTTTAACCATTAAAGGACTTAAAGAATTGTTGGGTAGCGAATTTTTACGCTTCGAATTAATTAAAACTGAATTATTAGAAGTTAAAGAAAAATTTGGCGACAAACGTAGAAGCGATATTCAATACTTAGCAGATGAAATGCGTATTGAAGATTTAATTGAAGACGAAGATGTGATTATTACTATTTCGCATTTAGGTTATATTAAAAGAACTTCTGCAACAGAATACCGTCAACAACGACGTGGTGGAAGAGGAGCTGTAGGATCAAAAACAAGGGAAGAAGACTATGTAGAACATTTGTTTGTGGCATCTACACATGATACCATGATGTTCTTTACAGAAAAAGGAAGATGTTATTGGTTACGTGTGTATGAAATTCCAGAAGGAGAAAAACAAAGTAAGGGTCGTGCTATTCAAAACCTAATTCAATTACCAGGTGATGATAAAGTAAAAGCCATTATTGAGGTTAAAAAATTAGACGACAAAGATTTTGTACAAAGCCATTATATCGTTTTATGTACTAAAAAAGGTGTGATTAAGAAAACATCATTAGAAGATTTTAGCCGCATAAGAAGTACTGGTGTAAATGCCATTACAATTGTAGAAGGCGATGAATTACTAGAAGCAAAAATGACAGATGGTAGTTCAGAAATAATGCTTGCGCTAAAAAGTGGCCGAGCCATTCGTTTCGAAGAAACCAAAGTTCGTTCAACCGGTAGAGGTGCCATTGGTGTAACAGGTATTGAAGTTGACGACGAAAAAGACGAAGTGATAGGAATGATTTGCGTAAATAAAGCCGACGAAACCAGAACCATTTTAGTAGTAAGTGAAAAAGGTTTTGGAAAAAGAACGGCTATTGACGAATATCGTATTACCAATCGTGGAGGTAAGGGAGTTAAAACAATTAATGTTACAGAAAAAACAGGTAGCCTAGTAGGAATTCTTTATGTTACAGAAAAAGAAGATCTTATTATTACTTGTAAATCTGGTGTAACCATTAGAACTGGTATTAAAGATATTAGAGCGGCTGGTAGAGCTACACAAGGAGTGAAGTTGATTCGCTTAGACGAAGGCGATGAAATAGCAGCTATCTCTCATATTGAAGACCAAGATGATGAAGTTATAGAAGCCGTTTTAGAAGATGGTGCAATTGTTGAAGGATCAGAAGATTCAGAAATAACTGAAACTCCAACAGATTCAGATGCGCCAAATGATGAAACAACAAATTTAGATACCGATACTCAACCAACTGAAAATCAATAATAAACACTCCTTTTATGAAGAAGCTTCTATTGCTTTCGACAATTGCTATTATAGCAATTAGCACACAAGCACAAGATTTTAAAAAAGTTAATACCGCTGTTTTAATTAACAAAATGGCCGATGCTAAAACTGAAATTGATAAACTTTCAATTGATCCTAAAGCGCTTGCAAAAGCAGAGTATTGGTACTTTAGATCTAAAATCTATGCGTCTTTTGTAAAAGATGCAGAGGCAATGAAAAAATATCCCAATTTAATAACCGATGTAGATAATGCTATTAAGAAGTTAATTGAGTTGGATCCGAATTTTACGTTGGTAAAGGAGCGTAGTTCAGATGCTATTTTTGATATGTACTCTTATGGTTTTAATAATGGAATTAGAACTTTTAATGATAAAAAATGGGATTCTGCCTCTTATTATTTTGGATATGCAGTTATATATAGTGACTTTTTATTTCAAAATAAGTTAACAAAAGACACCAAAATGGCTTTTGATACAACTTCAATATTATATGCAGGTTATTCAGCTCAAAATGCTACTAAAGCGGCTCTAGCTTGTAAATATTATGCACGTTTGGCTGATGCAAAAGTTAGTTCAGATGGATATGCCGATGTTTATAAATACTTGGTTCTTAATTACATGAATGAAAAGAAAGAAGATGATTTTAATAAATATCTTGCCTTAGCTAAAGTAGCGTTTCCAAAAGAAAATTGGGGTGACTATGAAGTTGAGTACATAGATAGAAATTTTAGTTTAGATCAAAAAATCAGCTATTTCGACAAAGCAGATGCAGCAGGCACCATGACTGAAATGCAATACTTACAGTTTGGTGAAATTTTCATTAATGTTAAACGTGATGCTAAAGAAAAAACCAAATACGATAGCACTCAATTAGATGCTTTTGAAAAAAAGGGTATAGAATCATACAAAAAAGCATTTACTAAAAATCCAGAAAACGCCATTGCTTCTTATAATATTGGTGTAATCTATTACAATAACTTTGGCTTGGTTGACGACCAAATAGCTGCAAACATTAAGTCTTTGCAACAAATTAATAGTACAAAACCAGTAGAGAAGGATCCAAAGAAAAAAGCAGCATTAGATGCTAAATTCAAATTATTGATTGATCCAATATTAAAAGCCAATCAAGGTTTAGAAAAACCAATTAATGATAATTTAGACAATGCTATTGAGTGGTTAGAGAAAACAATTGCTATTGAAAATGCCAAAAAAGAAAAAAATTCAACAGATAAAAGCATTTGCAATAAATCAGTTGACTTTTTAGCAAATATGTTCGCGTACAAACGTGATAGAGTGCGTGGAAAAGATACCAAAGCTTTTGATGCATTTGATGCTAAATACAAACAGTACGATGTATTGCATGGTAAATTCTAATTAACAAATTTTATACAAGAAACTACAATAGACCGCCTCAATTATTTGAGGCGGTTTTATTTTGGATAAATAGGAGTTTCAATTAGCAAACATTGTATATCATTTTAGCAGAAATATATTCGACAATATGCATCAAACAATATCCAATACAATAGAAACTTAATATTCAATTAAACACTACTTAACATAATATTAATTATAAGTTATTTGTATCTAGTAATTTAAAAATAGTTAGGTACTATTTAACCGCGAATGATTTTTAAATAATGGTACAATAGATAAATTCTTACCATACATAAATCAAATGCATAGTGAGAATATTTTAAACTAATTATATATTTCTTTGCCTATCAATTTACATTTGACTTAATTTTCCATAAAATCAATTTGATGTTAGCGCGAAGAAAATTTTTACAATTAGGCTCATTAGGATTATCAGCAATATCATTTTCAAGTTTCAAATTGAAGCCAACTGTTCGTAAACCAATAGTTATTTCAACCTGGGGCGAAGGAATTGCAGCAAATCAAGCGGCTTGGAATATATTAAAATCAGGTGGTCGTGCGCTCGATGCTGTTGAGCAAGGTGTAATGGTTACAGAAGCTTCTCAAAACTGCTGTGTTGGATTAGGCGCTAATCCAGATAGAGATGGATTTGTAACCTTAGACGCCTGTATTATGGACGAAAATGCAAATATTGGTAGCGTTGCTTTTTTAGAAAGAATTAAACATCCCATTTCTGTTGCTCGAAAAGTAATGGAAAAAACACCACATGTAATGCTGGTTGGAATTGGCGCACAACAATTTGCTGTATCCCAAGGATTTCCGCTTGAACCACAAAAACTTTCTGAAGAAGCGCAAAAATCTTACAATAACTGGTTGATTAAAAGCGAATACAAACCGGTAATTAATATTGAAAGTTCAAAAAATCAAACTGCTTTTGCCCCAAAAAAATTAGATAATGGCAATTGGAACCACGATACAATTGGTATGGTAGCCATGGATGCAAACGGTAATTTAAGCGGATCTTGTACCACCAGCGGTATGGGTTTTAAAATGCGCGGTAGACTAGGAGACTCCCCTATTATTGGCGCTGGTTTATTTGTTGACAATGAAATTGGCGCTGCTACAGCCACGGGACAAGGCGAAGATGTGATTAGAATATGTGGCGCTCATTTAGTGGTTGAATTAATGCGCCAAGGGCTTTCGCCAGAGAATGCCTGTAAAAAAGCAGTAGAAAGAATTATAAAAATTAAAGGAGCGGCTGCTAAAAACATTCAAGTAGGATTTATAGCCATCAATAAACAAGGTGAATATGGTGGATATTGTATTCAAAAAGGATTTGATTTTGCTGTTTGCTATGCCGATGACAAGAATTTTATGGTACCCGGAAAATATATAATTTAATGAGCTCTGTTTTAGAAATAGCCGTTTTTAATATTGAATCTGCATTATTAGCTGCAAGTTCTGGAGCCGATAGATTAGAATTATGCGAGAATCCTTTAGAAGGAGGTACTACCCCATCCTACGGATTTTTAAAGCATATTGTAGGTCAAATTTCCATTCCAGTATTTCCAATTATCCGTCCTAGAGGTGGTGATTTTTTGTATTCAGATGCAGAATTTAAACAGATTTGCTACGATATTGAACTTTGTAAAGACCTAGGTTTTAAGGGAGTAGTGAGTGGGGTTTTATTGCCAAATGGGAAAGTAGATTATAAAAGAACCAAAGAAATGGTTTTATTAGCCGGAGATATGCAGTTTACATTTCATAGGGCTTTTGATAGAACGATTGATCCTATAGAAGCATTAGCAACAATTATAGAATCAGGTGCACATAGAATTTTAACTAGCGGTCAAGTACCTAATGCATTTGATGGTAAAGACTTAATAAAACAATTGATAGAAGTAGCTGAAAATAATATTATCATTATGCCTGGAAGTGGCGTAAGAGCTAGTAATATCAAGGATCTTCAGGCATTTACAGGTGCAAAGGAATTGCATTCATCTGCTAGAATAAGTGTGAATTCTTTAATGGAATATCAACCCATTTCAATGAATGAAAACATGAAGAATACACAGGTAGATGCAGCTGAAATTAAAGCAATGAAAACGCAGATATCATAAAATGAAAAGCCGCAATAAGCATTCATCTTATTACGGCCTTGAACAATATAATTCAATTAATAAAGCATTCTAACCTTAATGGTTTCCTTTACTTTCTTTAATAATTCAACTGCTTGATTCGATAATTTTTTGTCTACATCCAATACCACATAGCCAATTTCGTCATTGGTTTTTAAGTATTGACCAACAATATTAATACCATGCTTTGAAAGTTCTGTATTAATAGCACTTAAAACACCTGGTTTGTTATTGTGAATATGAAGGATCCTGTGAGCGCCATCTACTGGTGGTAATCCTATTGCAGGTACTGTATGAGAGCCATTAGTAATGCCTCTTTCTAAAAATTGAAACATTTTAATACTCACGTCTTCGCCAATATTTTGTTGTGCTTCTTCGGTAGATCCACCAATATGTGGCGTTAGAATTACATTAGATAGGCCTTGTAATGGCGATTCAAAACTATCTCCATTCTTTTCTGGCTCCCAAGGAAATACATCTATAGCTGCACCACCCAAATGTTCTTCTTTTAATGCCACACTTAAGGCATTTAAATCAACCACTTCACCCCTGGCATAATTCAACAAAATAGCTCCTTTTTTAAAGAACTTCAAATTGGTTTTGTTGATTAAATTTTTGGTTTGAGCAGTTTCTGGAATATGTAAAGACACCAAGTCTGACTGACTCAAAAGTTCCTTCATATTCTTGGCAGCAACAGCATTACCCAATGGTAGTTTTGTTTCTGTATCATAGAAAATAACCTTCATTCCAAGCGATTCTGCAAGTACACTTAATTGTGAACCAATGTTTCCATATCCAATGATTCCTAATGTTTTACCTCTTAATTCGAAACTCCCTTTTGCCTCTTTCATCCAAATTCCTTTGTGGGCAGCAATGTTTTTGTCGGGGATTCTTCTAATGAGCATAATACTAGAACCAATCACCAATTCTGCAACACTTCGGGTATTACTATAAGGTGCATTAAACACTGCAACCCCAGCTTTAGTAGCCGCTTTTAAATTCACTTGATTCACACCTATGCAAAAACAGCCTATAGCTTGTAATTTTTTGGCCGATTCCAATACCTTAGCGGTTATCTGCGTTTTGGAGCGGATACCGATCATATGTACGTCTTTTACTTCCTTTATCAGTTCTGCTTCGCTTAGTGCACCGCTTAATTTTCTAACATTGGTGTAACCATTCTGTTTAAATTGCTGTACCGCTTTCTCACTGATATTTTCTAAGAAAAGAATGTTTATCTTTTCTTTTGGATAACTGGTGGCTGATTGCTTACTCATGCTGCGAAATTAAATGTTTATTCTATTCACATCACCATGATAGTTTTCCACGGAGGTTGGCAAGCCTACTATCAGACCCTATATTTGCCACTTTAGCGAAACCCACACTAATGCTTAAACGAATGATTATTCCTTTTTTATCTATAATTATACTTGCTTGTGGCAGTCCTGCACCAAGTCCTGTAAAAGATTCTACCATAAGAAAATCGGATCCTGTTACAAATCGTTTGTCTGAAAAAGAAAAAATATATTATAATAATAAAATTGAGCTGCTATATAATACCTCCCTCAAAAGAACTGGGTTTAATGGCAGCATTTTACTGGCTAAAAATGGAGAAATTGTATTTGAAGACTATAGAGGATTAATTAATTTTAAAACAAAAGAAGCCATTACAGCCAATTCTACTTTTCATTTGGCTTCTGTTTCGAAAACCTTTACAGCAACAGTTATCCTACATTTAATGGAACAAGGCAAAATCAATTTAGATGATGCTGTAGAAAAATATTTACCAAATTTCCCTTACCACAATATCACCATCAAAAATTTATTAACGCATAGAAGCGGCTTACCTAAGTACGACCATTTTATGGATGGAACCCGAACAGAAATGGTGATGGTGAAAAACAAAAAGGGTAAAATGATTAAGCGTCTTAGAACATTCAAAGTGCCAATTGCAGTTACTGGATTGCTCTCTAACCAAGCTTTATTGGCATATATGATACAATACAAACCAGCCATTGAATCTATGCCCGATAGAAGGTATAGCTATTGCAATACCAATTATTCTATGTTGGCTTTAATTGTTGAAAAAATTACGCAAAAGGCATTTCCTGACTATATGAGGGATAGTGTATTTAAGACACTTGGCATGACAAATAGCTTTGTTTTTAGTATTAAAGACACTGCTAATTATGTGCCATCTTATAATTACAACAACTCTCCCTTTAAACTAGAAAAACTAGACTGTATTTATGGCGATAAAAACGTTTATAGTACCGTTCGCGACCTTTTAAAATGGGATCAAGCACTTTATGAAGGCAAATTTGTGAGTGTTGAAACGATGAATATGGCCTATCAACCCTTTAGTCACGAGAAGAAAGGACAAAAGAATTATGGGTTAGGATGGCATTTATATATTAATCCCCCAGACCCTACAGTTGTTTACCACAATGGCTGGTGGCATGGTAATAATACTGTTTTCAAACGATTAATTAGTGATTCTGCTACTGTAATTATATTAGGAAACAAGTTCAATAGAAGTATTTGGTCGGCTGGAAAAATGAGTTCGGTATTTACAGGAAGACCAGATACTACACAATTAGAACAATAGTATAATATTAATATCTAATTTGCACTTGATATTTACTACTTTAATTATTACAAAATAAGCTTCTAACTTATCTATTTTCCTTATTTTTGCAGACTTTTTTTAAATTAAAAGATTTAAACTCTTTATGGACAAAC
>CAIKZP010000078.1 GCA_903831935.1 uncultured Bacteroidota bacterium
TTGTTCCAAAAAATAACAGTGGCTTGAAAATCTTGTACAAGCCTATCTGCAAACACATTATTTTTATCAATACCAATTCCTAAATAAGCTATTTTTTTTTTGCTTGTAGCGGCAGTAAGTTTTTATTGGTTTGTTTGAGAAGTGTAAGCGCATTGTTTGAAAGCGTTTCTTTTATTTCATTAGTTTTTGCATTCAAATCTGCCACCAAATTATTAGTATCAATTGGGGTAATGGTATGAAGACCTAAATGGTATTTAACCAGTAATACTTTTTTTACGCGTTCATTAATAATATCCCAACTTAATTTTCCTTCTTTTATTGCTTGCTTAATAGCGGCAATACTTCCAGGGATATCACCAGGCAAACACAATAAATCATTGCCTGCAATTAAAGACTGAGCAGAAGCGGCTCCTTTTGGAAAAAATTTGGCAACGCCTTGCATTTCTAGTGCATCAGTAAAAGAAATACCAGTATAACCAAGTTCGCCTTTAAGTAGTCCATTGATGGCTTTACTAGACAAAGAGGTAGGCAAGTTTGGCGTGCTATCAATTGCTGGAATTGATAAATGTGCCACCATTACACTACCTACTCCAGCTTTAATTATTTCACGAAAAGGATAGAGTTCTAATTCGTCTAATTGTGCCCTAGTTTTATTTATTACAGGAAGGTCTTTATGTGAATCTACTGTAACATCTCCATGACCTGGAAAATGCTTTGCAGAAGCCAATACCCTTGCCGCTTCCATACCTTTCATGTATTGAATTCCGTATAGAGCTACTTTATATTTATCCTCGCCAAAACTTCGGTCATTAATTACCGGATTCATTGGGTTGTTATTGATATCTACATCGGGTGCAAAATTCACTTGTATACCCAATCTCTTACACTGTTCTCCAACTGCTTTTCCAAATGCATAAATAATTTTTGCATCTGGTACGGCACCCATCATTAACTGTCTTGGAAAATTTATTACACTGTCTAAACGCATGCCCAATCCCCACTCGCCATCAATAGAAATCATGAGGGGTGTTTTTGCAATTGACTGATAATAATTAGTAAGATTGGCTTGACGCACAGGACCTCCTTGAAAAAAACAGAGTCCTCCTATATTGTATTTTTGTATCAGGTTTGTTACTTCTGCAATATGTTCTGGTCCTAAATTACTATGTGCCCTAATAATCATTAATTGGGCAATCCGTTGGTCTTTAGATAATTTACGAAACTTCTTTTTTACCCAACGTTCGGCCGCAGGTGTTTTATCGTAGAAGCTTTGTGCATAGCTTGTTGTTTGTGCCAAAACACTTACAATCAAAAAACATATAATCAACCGCATTTTCATATACAAACTTTTTAAGTTGAAACCTCAAGGTAATAATATTCAAAATAAAAACAGCCGGAACACTTGCAATGTTCCGGCTGTTTAATAAATGTATTTATGTGTTATGCTTCTGTTTCGTTTTCTTCTGCAGCATCTTCTGCTACTTCGGTTAAAATAGGAACAATATCATTGGCTTGTAAAATGGCAAACCATTTAATCATTTTCTTCATATCGCTAGCGTATACTCTGTCAAAATCAATATCTGCATACACTTTCAAAAAATAAGCTTTTACGGCTGCAGCGTCTTTGTCTGAAGGAAGTGCTTCGGAACTCTGTTTCATTGCTTGAAACACTTCTACTAAGTTTACATTGTCACGAACGGTATATACCTCAATGCTTTCTAAGTGCGAGAAATTATGAACACGACTGCTCACAAATTTTGTGATTTTATCGTCTAGTGATTTTACAATTGCACCGTCTGTTTTGCTACCAACTAGTTCAAACAAACCAGTCATTCCAGTTATTGATATCAGTTTACTATACTCCATTAGTCTTTATTTAAGAGTTGCAAAGTAAAGGCAAATTGCCCTATCTACCACTATGCAATGTTTATTTATGCCTTTTATCCTGCTATTTTTATCCTTCAATTTCTTTTAAAACCAAGTCTAGTCGGGCTTTCAGGTCTTCGTAAGGGGTATAACCTCTGGCCAATAAATGAAACTTTGTTTCTGCCACTTGAATCAATACACAAGGGTATCCAGTAACCTGTAATTGCTTACATAGTTGAAATTCATAGTGCGCTTGGTCTTTATAGGTGTCGCTGCCTAGTTTTTCGTAAAAAGCAGTTTCATTCAAGCCATATTGCTCAATTAAATGTCTATATGCTTCTTTATCAGTTAAATCTCTTCCTTCATAATGGAGCGCGTATTGAAGGTCTGCCGCAAATTCAACTTGTTTTTCAGGATAGATTTCTTTAAAAATGCATAGCGCAATGGCCGACATTTCTGAATTTGGATACCAATCACTTAAATCAGGGTTTTCTACATGCCATAAATAGTCGGCGCCAAATTTTACACCAGTGTATTCTTCTACAGTAGGATAGGCTTTTTGAATAAATCCTGCAGTAACGCCAATATGTACTGGGTTTTCAGGAACAATCATCCCCCCAGATAAAACTTCAATATTTAATTGCGTTTTGTAGGTTGCTGCAATTTGTTTTATTACAGGGCTAAAACCATAGCACCAGCCACAATAGGCGTCGTAGCAATAAAAAAGGGTTGGCTTCATTTGGTAAAGTTAGTTATTTGCAAGTTTTTATTGGATTTTTTGATGGATAGAACTTGATTGATTTAACTTTTTCAAAACCAGCAAATCGTATTTACAATTAATATTTTTCTAACTTTGCACACTTGAAATTAAATAGTCTTAATAAGGACTATTGTATCATTCACAATCCAAACACAACATATGCCAGGTTTTGAATTTTTTGGTGCCGAAGAAAGAAAAGAAGTTAACGACGTACTTGAAACAGGTATTTTAATGCGTTATGGCTTTGATGGTCCTCGTAAAGGAATTTGGAAAGCGTTGGAATTAGAAAAAGCTATCACCGAAGTTTTTGGTTGTAAATATGCGCAATTAACTAGTAGTGGAACGGCTGCGCTTACAACTGCTATGTGTGCTTTAGGGATAGGTGTTGGCGATGAAATCATTATGCCTGCATTTACTTTTGTAGCCAGTTTTGAAGCTGTGTTAAGTGTTGGCGCTATTCCGGTTTTAGTGGATATAGACGAAACGCTTACTTTAAGCCCCGAAGCAGTAAAAGCGGCTATTACACCAAAAACAAAATGCATTATGCCTGTACATATGTGCGGAAGTATGGCGGATATGGATGCATTGGTTGCCATTTGTGCCGAGCATAAATTAATATTAATAGAAGATGCTTGCCAAAGCATTGGCGGAACTTATAAAGGACAAGCACTAGGAACCATTGGTGATGCAGGAACTTTTTCGTTTGATTTTGTAAAAACAATTACCTGTGCTGAAGGCGGTGTAGTGATGACCAATAATAAAGATGTATTTGTAAAAAGTGATGGATATACCGATCATGGACACGACCATTTAGGTGTTGACCGCGGTGCCGATTTACATCCGTTTATTGGGTATAATTTTCGCATTAGTGAATTACACGCAGCAGTTGGCTTGGCGCAAATAAGAAAACTAGAAACCTTCTTAACTATCCAAAGAAAAAACAACAAAGCCTTACGTGCACATTTAGAAACGATACCAGAAATTAGATATAGAGTTGTACCAGATGAAGCTGGAGATAGTTGTTCTTTTTTAAGTTGGTTTTTACCAACAGAAACCATTGCTAAAGCAGTAGTTGCCGAATTTAAAGAGCAAGGAATTCTTGCCGGTAATTTTTATTGGTTTGTAAACAACTGGCACTATATAAGCAAGTGGGATCATTTAAAACATGCCACTACTTTAAATGGAATAGGGGTACAACAAAAAGCTAGTTTATTGGCTTTGCAAGAAACCCAGTTTCCTGCAAGTGATGCCATTATGGGTCGATGTATTTCAACGGCCATTAGTTTATTATGGACCGATGAGCAGATAAAAGAAAAAGGCGAAAAAATGGTTGCGGCAATTCAAAAAGTATTGAAGCATTCTTATACTAATTCAATTTAATTTTTTTCGATAGTAATGTCATTAAGTCAATCCTTTCAACAAAAACTTTTACAAAAACTGTCTCCCCAACAGATACAGTTAATGAAATTGTTACAGGTTCCAACGGCTAATTTAGAAGAGCGAATAAAAGAGGAATTGGAAGAGAATCCTGCATTGGAAATGGATGACCAAGGGCCAGAAGACGAATACTCAGAAGACCAAGAATCATACGAAGACGACGATGATGCTGCACATGATGGAAGTGAAGAAGAATACGAAAATGCCGATACTACAGAGTACCTAGTAGACGACGACGGAGAAATTGCAGACTACAAAACCCGCGATGATAATTATCCAGAAATGGACGACCAAAAAACCATTCCTATTCGTGTAGAAATTTCTTTTCATGAATTAGTATTAAATCAATTGGGCATGTTGGAGCTCGATGAACGTAGCTATAAAATTGCCGAACAAATTGTTGGTAGTTTAGACGACGATGGCTATTTGCGCAGAGAATTATCTTCTATTGCAGATGACCTAGCATTTAGACAAAGCATGATTGTAGAAGAACAAGAAATAAAATTATTGGTTGAGCAGATCCAACAATTTGATCCACCGGGTGTAGGCGCAAGAGATTTACAAGAGTGTTTGTTATTACAGTTAAAACGTAAAATAGGAGATGGCGTAAGTGTTGGTTTGGCAATGCAAGTTTTAAGTAAGTATTTTGAGGAATTTACCAAAAAACACTACGAAAAAATTCAAAAAAATCTAAACCTTACCGAGGAACAAATTAAAGAAGTTATCAATCAAATTATTAAGCTCAATCCTAGGCCAGGAGGTAATATTGGAGAGATTAATAAAGCAGAAACTTATATCATTCCCGATTTTTTTGTGCTCAATAATAATGGTCGATTAGAACTAACACTCAATGCCCGTAATGCCCCTGATTTACGCGTTAGTGAAGGCTATAGAGACATGTTGAGAGACTATGAAAAAGGTAGTAAGCAAGACAAACGTCAAAAAGAAGCCGTGCTTTTTATTAAGCAAAAAATTGATTCTGCTAAGTGGTTTATTGATATGATAAAACAAAGGCAAGAAACTTTAATTAATACCATGAGTGCCATCATAAGCATTCAACAAGCGTTTTTTTTAACGGGCGATGAAACCAATATGCGTCCGATGATTTTAAAAGATATTGCAGAAATAACAGGCTTAGATATTTCAACAGTTAGTCGTGTTGCCAATAGTAAGTTTGTGCAAACTGAATTTGGTACGTATCGTTTAAAATTCTTTTTTAGTGAATCGTTAAGTACAGATAGTGGCGAAGAAGTGAGTACCAGAGAAGTGAAAAAAATATTGAGCGAAATGATTGAATCAGAGGAAAAACGCAAACCACTCAGCGACGAAATATTAACCGATATGTTACAAGAAAAAGGTTACAACATTGCACGCAGAACGGTGGCAAAATATCGTGAGCAGTTAAATGTACCTGTTGCAAGACTTCGCAAAGAACTTTAAATACCAAAACAAAAGATGCATACGAATTCAATTGATACAAAAACTTCCAATAATTTTTTTACCCTGGTATTAAAATTTACAGCAAAAATTATATCTTATCTTTTTCATCCGCTGTTTATTCCAACATATGTATTTCTGTTTTTAATGAAAACCTTTCCGTATGAGTTTGCGAATATTACAGATTGGCAATTAAAAATGCGCTTGTTTGGCGTGTTTTGGTTTACGGCTTTCTTTCCCGCATTTGCAGTTTTTTTATTGTGGCGTTTAAAGTTTAGCGATAGTATTTTTTTGCGTACCCAAAAAGAAAGAATTGTGCCTTATGTGGTTACCATGTTTTTTTATTGGTGGATGTATTATTTGAGTAGAAATTTTTCTGATCAACCTATTGTTTTAAAATTCTTTTTCATGGGAATTTTTGTTGCAACAGTTTTTGGACTCATTATAAATAATTATTTTAAAATTAGTTTACATGCAATGGCAATGGGTGGCGCTGCAACAGCAATTGTGCTTTTTGCCTTCTTTTATGGCGCCTCAATTGGTGCAGCCATTAGTATTGCATTACTCTTAACAGGTATTGTTTGCACCAGCCGTTTATTGGTTAGCGATCATACAAA
>CAIKZP010000079.1 GCA_903831935.1 uncultured Bacteroidota bacterium
ATACTTAAACCTCTTGGTTACTTTTGCGGTTATACATGTACATGCAACAAATCGTTCAGGTAACTGGCCTTACAAAACAGTTTAAAAACCTTACAGCCGTTGACGGATTATCCTTTTCTGTAAATGAAGGGGATGTGTATGGATTTTTGGGCCAAAACGGCGCAGGAAAAAGTACCAGCATTCGTATGATGCTTACCCTGATTGAACCAACTAGCGGAGAGATAGAAATTTTTGGGATGAAGCTTGCTAAACATCGACGAGAAATACTCAGCCAAATTGGTGCAGTTATTGAAAAGCCAGACATTTATAAATATTTATCGGCCTACGATAATCTACAGCTTTTTGCAAAGCTTAGCGGTATCAATCCTAGTCGCCAGCAATTGATGGATCAATTAGAAATGGTAGGTCTTGCACACAGAGCCAACGATAAAGTAAAAACATTCTCCCAAGGCATGAAACAACGCTTGGGTATTGGCATTGCGCTTGTTCATAATCCACGCTTAATTATTTTAGACGAACCAACCAACGGATTAGATCCACAAGGAATTGCAGATATTCGAAATTTAATTCTTCATTTAAGTAGGGAGTCTAAAAAAACAGTCATTGTATCATCGCATTTATTAAGCGAAATAGAACAGATTGCTACTCGCGTGCTTATTATTGATAAAGGAAAAAAATTAGTAGAAGGCAATGCAAATGAATTGTTTGATCCTTCGCAAACCATTGTGGAATTACAAACAATGGACAATGTTTTTGCCTTACAGCAATTAAAGCAAAGTAAATGGTTAAACAACTTACAAGCGCCAAGAAATAATGCCATTGTACTCAAATTAGATAGAAAGGAAATTCCAATATTGCATACAGATCTTGCAGAGATGCAAGTGCAACTGTTGTCGCTTCAGCCTCGTCATTCATTAGAAGACTATTTTTTACAAATAACATCCAACAACCAACATGTGGACCATTATACAAATTGAACTATTTAAAATATTCAGGCGTCCACGAACCTATATTGCTTTTGGGGCAATTGCTGCACTCATTGGTATCATTCAGTTTGGCTTAAAACTCGATGGAAAATCTTACACCGATTTTTTAATGAAGGATATTGGTGGAAGTATGGAAATTGAAGGGAACGTATTGAATGGCTATTTGATTTGTTATATCATGTTGCAATTATTACTAGTGCATGTTCCATTACTTGTTGCACTGATTGCGGCAGACATGATTTCTGGCGAAGCCAATATGGGCACACTACGTTTATTGTTATCAAAACCATATAGTAGAACAGAATTATTATTGGCCAAATTTTTTGCAGCCACCGTATATACGCTAATGTTGTTAGTGTGGTTAGCATTCTTAGCACTATTTGTAAGCATGTGGATTTTTGGTGTGGGCGATATGTTTTTAATGAAAAGTAATTATGTAGTATTACTTAATGAGGCTGATGTTTTTTGGCGATATACTGGTGCGTTTTGTTTTGCAGCATTGGCCATGGTTACAGTAGCAGCACTCGGATTTTTCTTGTCTATATTTTCAGAAAATTCTATTGGGCCCATTGTTGCAACTATGAGTATCATTGTTTTTTTTACCATACTTAGTACTTTAAATATTCCAGTATTCAATATTATCAAACCCTATCTTTTTACTACCCATTTAAATAGTTGGAAAGAGTTTTTTGATATTAAAGTGAGTGATACCAACGACGCCATTATAGGAAGCATTCAAAACCCTCAAAGAATTATCAACTCTGTTTTTGTTTTGATTTTACATATTGTTGGTTTTGTTGGCGCGTCAATTTGGGTGTTTAATAAAAAAGATGTGTTGAGTTAATTAAAGGGCTTTCAAAATTCGTACTATGCAAAAATGTTTTTTATTCCTACTCGTTTTTCAGTTTGCTTTTTTTGCAAATGCACAAGACATGAATGCATTGGTAAAGCGCGTAAAAACCAAACTCGATTTGGTGAATGATTACGAAGCAGATGGCAATATGAAAACAGATGTAAGTTTTATTAAAGCCCCAATTGGAAAAGTAAAAGTGTATTTTAAAAAGCCCAATCATTTTCGGTTGAAAAAAAATGGAGGGATCTCTTTATTGCCCAAAGGTGGCGTGTCTGTAAATATGAGTAGTTTGATTGCTACCAATGATTTTGTGGCAATAGCTGCAGGAGAATCAATGGTAAATGGAACAAATACAAAAGTGGTAAAACTATTGCCATCAAACGATAATAGCGATATTGTATTAACTACTTTATATATTGACGAACCCAATTTGCTGGTTAAGAAAGCCATTACTACTACCAAAGAAAACGGCACTTACGAAATGGAAATGCGCTATGGAGCATTTGCACAATATGGATTACCCGAGAAAGTAATTTTTAGTTTTAATACCAAAGATTATAAACTTCCAAAAGGTGTAACCCTAGAGTTCGACGACAATGAAAAGCCTATTTCAGACGCACAAAAAATGAAAAACAGAAAAGGCCGAGTAGAAATTACGTATGCTAATTATAGCATTAACAAAGGTGTTTCTGATTTAATGTTTAAATAACTAGTTGTTAATTTAATTTTCATCAATTCTTTCATCCACTGCATTGGCCATCATTCTAGCACTAATTTTCTTTAATGGATTTTGACGCATTTCGGCATAACCATTGCGTCTGCGATAAATATCCACTGCTTCAAAAACTGCTACAATAAATGAGTTAGGATCTGCTTTGTCTTTGCCTGCAATATCAAAGGCAGTGCCATGGTCTGGACTGGTACGAATAACAGGTAATCCTGCAGTATAATTCACTCCTTCACCAATGGCCAATGATTTGAATGGAATCAATCCTTGGTCGTGATACATGGCAAGTACAGCATCGAATTTTTCGTATTGTCCACGCGCAAAAAAAGCATCAGCACTATAGGGTCCAAAAACTAGCATGGAATGCTTGGCATCTTTTATTGCGGGTTTAATAATTGTTTCTTCTTCATTGCCTATTAAACCTTCGTCACCTGCATGTGGGTTTAATCCTAAAACAGCAATCTTTGGTTTATCTACTCCAAAATCTTTTTGCAAACTATTGTGCATGATTTTGAGTTTCAATAAAATATTTTCGCGCGTGATATTTTTAGCCACATCTGCAATGGTTACATGTTCTGTTACCAAGCCAACGCGCAGGTTTTCTGCCACCATAAACATCACCACATCTTGCACACCAAAGAAGGCTTTAAAATAAGGAGTATGTCCTGTGTATTGAAAACTATCGGACTGAATATTTTTTTTGTGAATAGGGGCCGTTACTAAACCTTGAATATGACCATCTTTTAAAGCCTGTGTAGCTTGTTTGAGTGACTCCAATGCATATTTACCACCAATTTCATTTAATTGACCAGGAGTGATAGCTACTTCTTCTTCCCAACAGTTAAAAATATTTACCTGCTTTGGATTTAGTCGATTGAGCTCTTTTACACTGCTAAAATTGAAATTACTTTCAGGAAGTGTTTTTCTATAAAAATTGATACACTTATTACTAGCAAATACCACGGGGGTGCATATTTCTAAGATCCGGTGGTCTGAAAGTGTTTTTATAATTAGTTCTAATCCTATTCCATTTAGATCGCCACTGGTAAAACCAATAGCTGGCTTTTGCAATTCATTGCTCATTCAAAAAGTTTATGCTGTAAAAATAAGGATTATTACCCGCAAGTGCTCAGTACACCCAATAAGCGTTAGTTTAAGTAAATACAATACGCTCAAGGGCCGTGTAAAAAACCTAATTTCGCACCAATGGAATACAGGCTAAAAAAATCCCTCGGACAGCATTTTTTAAAAGACGAATCGGTTTGTAAGCATATTGTGGCCAAACTGCAAGAGCATGATTTTACCCAATTGGTAGAAGTGGGGCCGGGTGCTGGTGCTTTAACCAAATACTTATTGCCAATCAAAAACATTGATTTTAAGGCCGTAGAATTAGATACCGAAAAAGTAGCTTATTTAGAATTGAACTATCCTGCTATTAAAGGAAAAATAATTCATGACGATTTTTTAAATATTCCTCCGCCTTTCGAAAACACTTTTACTGTGGTTGGCAACTTTCCTTATAACATTTCCACCCAAATTGTGTTTAAGGTATTAGAATGGCGCGATCAAGTGCCAGTGTTAGTAGGAATGTTTCAAAAAGAAGTGGCACAACGCATTGCTTCAAAACCAAATACAAAAGTATATGGTATTATGAGTGTGTTGGTTCAGGCATTTTATGAAGTAGAATATTTGTTTGATGTGCCCCCCGAAAGTTTTAACCCACCGCCAAAAGTAATGAGTGGTGTAATTAGGTTAAATAGAAAAGCAACGGTGGTGGATATGAAAAGCGAGAAAGCATTGTTTGTACTGGTAAAAGCGGCGTTTAACCAGCGTAGAAAAATGTTACGCAATGCAGTAAGGAGTTTGTTCGACGACGAAGTATTGGCAGATCCCTTATTTAATAAAAGAGCCGAGCAGTTGAGCATAGAAGATTTTGCAGCATTAACTTTTAGAATGCGTTAATGATATTTAATAGACCAAACTAACCATAGATCGTGGCAAAAACAGTGCTGATTACAGCAAATGCACATGCTTATTTAACCGAAAAACTTACCGCTAACGGGTATAAAGTGGTGTTCATTCCAGGAATTGGAGACGAAGCGCTTTTACATGCAGTGGCCGATATTGAGGGTTTGGTGGTCACAACGCGTCCTATCAACCAAAAAATAATTGACCATGCGCCCCATTTAAAGTGGATTGCCCGACTAGGTAGTGGCATGGAATTGATTGATACAGCCTATGCAGCATTGAACGGTATTCAGTGTGAAAGTAGTCCAGAAGGCAATTGCACAGCAGTAGCCGAACACGAGCTAGGGATGTTGTTGAATTTAATGAATAAATTGACTACTGCAGCCCAAGAAATTAAGCAAAGCAAATGGATTCGTAACGAAAATAGGGGCGAAGAATTAACGGGTAAAACTGTTGGTATTATTGGATTTGGTAATACTGGATCTGCTTTTGCCAAGGTTTTAGCAGGCTTTGATGTTAAGATATTGGCCTATGATAAATATAAACAGGGCTTTGCTACAGATAAGGTACAAGAAGCAAGTTTACAACAATTGATGCAAGAGGCAGATGTACTGAGTTTACATATTCCATTAACTGAAGAAACTAGGCATTTGGCAAACGATTCTTTTTTTAATGGATTACAGAAACAGCCTTATTTTTTGAGTACCTGTAGGGGTAAGGTGACCGATACCATGGCCTTAAAAACAGCCTTGAAAAAAGGAAAAATTCGTGCAGCTGGCTTAGATGTATTAGAGAACGAAAACCTGCCTTCGTATACAGTTATTGAAAAAGAAACCTTAAACTGGCTATTATTACAGCCTAATGTGCTAATTACTCCACATATAGCAGGCTATAGCCAAGAGGCTTTTTACAAAATGGCCAAAGTTGTACTAGATAAACTAGGATTCATATAGGAATTAACAATTGTTTGTTTTTGCAAAAGATTTTCTACTTTTGCAGACCTGCAACGCTACAATTAAATGTGGCGTTGTATTTTTTTTCCCAAGGCTAAACCGTAAGATTATGAGCGATTATGTTACACAAGAGACTTTTGATAAAATGCGTGTGGAATTACACCGTATGAAATCTATCGACCGTCCAGCAGCATCCAAAGCAATCGGAGAAGCAAGAGAGAAAGGAGATTTGAAGGAAAATGCTGAATATGATGCGGCTAAAGAAGCCCAAGGAATGCTTGAAGCAAAAATCAAGCAATTAGAAGGCGTAATTAGTAATGCTAAAATTGTAGATCCAGGAACCCTAGATATAAGCAAAGTAACCATTCTTACAAAAGTTACTATTACCAATATAGCTACTAAAAAAGTGGTGACTTATCAAATTGTAGGCGAGAAAGAAGCTGATTTAAAAATTGGTAAAATTTCGGCAAGTTCACCCATTGGCAAAGGTTTGTTAGGAAAAGTAATTGGCGAAACTGCAGAAGTGCAAACACCAAATGGCGTAATTAAATTCAAGATTGAAAACATTAGCATTTAATTGAATGCTGTTCTTGTATGACTATTTTCTCTAAAATAATTGCAGGAGCTATTCCTTCGTACAAAATTGCAGAGAACGAAAATTTCTATGCCTTCCTAGATATTTTTCCGTTGGTAAAAGGGCATGTATTAATTGTGCCAAAAACAGAAACAGACAAGTTTTTTGATTTGTCTGAAAACTATTTGTCTGAAATTTTATTATTTGCACAACCCATTGCAAAAGCAATTGAGCAGTCGTTTCCTTGTAATCGTTGTGGTATAAGCGTTATAGGATTAGAAGTGCCACATGCACACCTGCATTTAATGCCCATTAATTCGGCAGATGATTTGAATTTTAGTCAACCTAAATTGTCATTAAGTACGGTAGAATTTCAAGCAATTCAGGGCTTGATTGTTGCGCAGTTAGCGGCAAAATAAATCAACTATTTTTTCTTTACGCGTTCAGGATTTTTTGCAATAAACTCATCCCATCCTTTTAGTCCTTTTACTGCTGTGCCTAATACAGAAGACGATTGGTAATGGTGGCAAAGTGCCACGGCTAGAGCATCGGTGGCATCAAAATATTGTGGTTGTTCGTCTATAGACAAAACACGTTGTAACATTTTCCAAACCTGGTCTTTGTCGGCATTTCCGTTTCCGGTAATAGATTGTTTTACCTTTTTTGGCGCATATTCCGTTACGGGAATTTTACCATGCATGGCAGCGGCAATGGCTACTCCTTGGGCGCGGCCTAGTTTAAGCATACTCTGCACATTCTTGCCAAAGAAAGGGGCTTCAATAGCAAAGCTAGAAGGCCGATACAATTGTATTAATTCCATCACTTTGGTATGAATCATTTCTAGTCGGGCATAAATATCTTTCTGCTTGGCAAGCTTCAATACATCCATCAATAAAACACTCGGTTGATTGTTTTCAACCCGTAGCAATGCATATCCCATGACAGTTGTGCCAGGGTCAATACCTAAAATGATTGTGGCTTTTTTATTCATTCAGGTAAAAATAACCAAATAATGGAGGTATTTTTCATTCTCATATTGATAGCCGACATTTGCAAAGAAATTAATCAACCTATTCTGAGTAGAAAACTAAAAATATTCCTTAATTATTTTGTTGGGCCAGCACTTTTTGTATGGCTCTCTTTTTCTATTTACCACCAAGTCAAGCAGCAGGGAGATGTTCAGCAGTCATGGCATTTAATAAAAGCAGCCTTTCTAGGGCCATCGGCTTGGAAGATTGGACTTGTAATGCTATTGATGCTTTTAAACTGGGGTATTGAAGCGTATAAGTGGCAATTGCTTGTGAGTCGGCTACAAAAAATTTCTTTTTTGCGTGCTTTTTCAGCCATTTTTTCTGGACAGGCTTTTGCGCTAAATACCATTAATCGAGCAGGCGATTTTGTTGGGAGGGTACTTTATTTAGAAGAAGGCAATCGATTAAGAGCAGTAGCATTGTCATTAGTAGGTTCCATTAGTCAACTATTGGTAACATTTGCGGTTGGAATTTTTGCACTCATTGGATTAAGATCGCATTTATTGCAAAAAGGCAACATGCTACAAGGGTTGAGTGAGTTTTGGTTAGACGGATTAATTATAGGATTGATTCCTGGAATTTTATGTTTTGCACTTTTTTATTTTGAACTACCGCTATTTACCAAACTGGTTGAAAAAATTCCATTTGTACACCGGTTTCGTTATTTAATAGAAAAGGTGGAGGCACTGAGCAAAAAAGAATTAACAAGAATTTTACTGCTTTCTTTTATTCGTTATTTGGTATTTGTTTTGCAATACGTTGTTTTGCTAGAAGTTTTTGGTGTAGAAGCTTCTAAGCTCGATTTAGCAATGATGGTAGCCGTGCTTTTTTTGGTAATGGCAATGGTTCCTACTATTGCATTAGCTGAATTAGGTTTCAGAGGAAAAATAAGTTTGCAACTATTTGGGTTGTTAAGTGTAAATACAATAGGAATTGTTTCGGCAGCTGCAGGTATATGGATTATTAATTTGATTTTACCTGCTATTATTGGTAGTATATTAATGGTTGGAATAAGGTTATTTAAACGATAAGTTATTTGCGCAAAACGATTTTTTTGGGCACAGTTTTTGTTTAAAGTTTGTATTGTAATTAATTGAATGAATTAGTGTGAAAAAACTCGTTTTAATTGTATGCTTCGTAATGCTAATTGGTCGGCTAACTGCTGGTGATGATTTCTGTGGCATTCGCAATACTTCATTTCAAGACGGAGAAAATATTGGCTTCGTTATTTATTACAATGTAATTGGTTTGTATGTGAATGCAGGTACAGCAAAATTTACTGTTGCATTAGAAAAAATGGGTAATAAACCAGTGTATCATGTAATGGGTGTAGGAACTTCAAATCCTACCTACGATTGGATTTTTAAGGTTAGAGATAAGTATGAGTCTTACTTCGATACCGCCAATTTACAGCCATTGAAATTTATAAGAAACATAAGTGAAGGCGGATTCAAACACAGCGAAAATGTTAGTTTCAATCAGCAAACCAATACCGCTGTTACAACTACAGGTGTATATAAAATGCCAGGTTGTATTCAAGATGTGTTGAGTGCTATTTATTATGCACGCAATATAGATTTTGATAAATACCAAGTAGGAGATAAAATTCCATTTAATATGTTCCTAGATAATGAGGTACATAGTTTGTATATCAAGTACGAAGGAAAGGAAGAAATAAAAACAAAGTATGGTAAATTTCGGGCTATTCGATTTAAGCCCTTATTAGTAAAAGGCACCCTGTTTTCTGGAGGCGAAAAAATGACCGTTTGGGTGAGTGACGATCCCAATCATATTCCATTGCGTATTGAAAGCCCTATTGTTGTTGGGAATGTAAAAGTAGATATGATGCAATACAGTAATCTAAGATATCCGCTAACATCAAATATCACTTACAACTAAATATCGTTAAGTGTAAAGCAATTACCTGCGCGTATACCTTTTTCAGTTAATTGCAAGTCGCAGCATTCATTAAATGCATCGTGCTCAAAATACAACACATAGTTCCCTGCTGCAGCTTCTTGTAGGAATGATTTTTTTTCTTGTAAAGTGGTGTATGGAAACATATCGTAAGCCATTACATAGGGCAATGGTATATGCGAAACAGATGGCAATAAATCAGCCGTATAAACCATGGTTCGTCCATTATAATTTAATTGTGGCAACATCATTTGGTTGGTATGCCCATTTACAAATCGAATAGCAATATTATTTGTAAACGCAGTAGTACCCAACTTGCCAGTTGTGTTTAAATCGTTAATTGGTGTTTGTATAAATTGTAATTGACCGCTTTCTTGAATGGGTAAAATATTCTCTTTTAAAAAAGAGGCTTTCTCTCTATCGTTTGGTTGGGTTGCCCAATTCCAGTGATCTTGATTGCTCCAATAAATAGCGTTATTAAATGCAGGTAATAATTTGTCTCCTATACGATTAATACTTCCTCCACAATGGTCGAAATGTAAATGCGTTAATAAAACATCTGTAATGTCGGAACTATGAAAGCCATGTACAGCAAGGGCTTCGTCAATGGCAGTTGTGCCAGATAAATGATAGTGCCCAAAGAATTTAGCGTCTTGTTTATTGCCTACTCCATTGTCTATTAATATGAGTCTATTGCCGTCTTCAACAAGTAAACACCTAAGTGCCCAATTACACAAATTGTTTTCGTCGGAAGGGTTTAGTTTGTTCCACATTGATTTCGGAACAACACCATACATGGCTCCTCCGTCTAACTTAAAATAACCTGCATTAATAGAATATAGTTTCATACAATTAATTAAGAAGCGCTTGTTTTTGCTTTTTTGATGCAACAAGCAATAAAATGAATCCTAGCACAAAGAATATAATTAGTGCTAATACAGAATTGCGTTGTGAGCCTGTTAACTCATTAATGAATCCAAAACTAAACATCCCTATTACAATAGCTATTTTTTCGGTCACATCATAAAAACTAAAATAAGAAGTAGTGTCTTTTGTTTCTGGCATTAATTTGGCATAAGTACTTCTACTTAGCGACTGAATGCCGCCCATTACAAAGCCCACCAATATAGCCAAAGTATAGAATTGATTAATACCATCTCTCGGTATAAGGTAGCCAAACACACACAAAATTATCCAGCAAGAAATACAAACCATTAGTGCATTGAAATTGCCAATTTTCTCTGATAGTTTTGCAATAAGCATTGCACCAGGTATGGCTACTATTTGAATAATAAGAATGGCAATGATTAAATTGGTAGTTGGAATATTTAATTCACTTTTTCCATACAAAGTGGCTGCCAACATAACAGTTTGCACACCCATATTGTAACAAAAAAATGCAGCTAAATAGCTTTCTAAAACAGGCGTATGCGAAAGCTGTTTCCAAACTTTATTAATTTCTTTATATCCATAAGTAAATACATTTCCTTGTTCTGGTTTGTCAACAGCTGGTTTTCCTTTTGGTAGTTTGCTGAGTGCCAATTGGCCAAATCCCCACCACCAAATACCTACTAATAAAAAAGAAAGTTGAGAAGCTTTTGATCCTGTGATGCCAAATTTATCGGGCATTAACACAAATAAAAAACAAATTATTTGCAAAATAACGCTGCCTATATATCCCATTACAAAACCCTTGGCGCTTACTTTGTCTTGGTCTTCTGGGGCCGCTATTTCAGGTAAATAAGAATTGTAAAAAACAAGACTACTCCAAAAGCCTACACAGGCAATAATCATACAAATTAATCCGTATGCTAAATTACTCTTGTCATAAAAAAACAAGGCGCAACAAGCAAGACTTCCCATAGTACAAAAGAAAAACAAGAAACTTTTTTTATTACCCTTATAGTCTGCAATAGATGATAGTAAGGGAGATAAAACAGCTACAATAATAAAAGCAATACCAAGTGCATATTGGTATAGTGATGTATTTACAAATGTTCTGCCAAATAATACTACGGTGTCATTTGCGGTAGATTCTTTGCCATCGCCAGTAACAGCTTCGTAATAGGCAGGAAATATAGTAGAGGTAATAACTAGGTTGTATACACTGTTTGCCCAGTCATACATCGCCCAGCCATTGATAACTTTTTTAGAAGCAGTTTGCATGCAATTGATTTTGATTTTAAAGATAGGGGAAAG
>CAIKZP010000080.1 GCA_903831935.1 uncultured Bacteroidota bacterium
AATCCTTTTTTTACATAACATTCATTCATAGCCACTTTTCGGCTCAACTCCTTGATAGTAATAGGATCTCCAATATGCTGTAGTAGTATTTCTCTTGCTTGATAAATTCTATCGCGGCCCGATTCGTCTGCTAAAAATTTACAACTAAACCCTTCTTCTTTTTCATCCACCAAACATTCTAAACTGTACACCAATAGCTCATGTACTTTGGCGTTAACAAAAATGTTTTCTAAGGATCCTGAATAACTATGGTTTAATAGTGCGTCTAACACCAATCTTTTGCGATTACTTACCGGAAATATTTTGGTGAAAGCGTTGGGATATTTAAATGCCAGCACTTCGTCTTTTTGATTACTCAATTTTACATTGTGTACAAACTGACGTAAAAAACTAGCCGTAAAATGAAAATTATATACATCAATCGTTTGGTGTAATCCCACACAATTAGAGGTGGGTAATTGCTTGCATTCTGAACAACTTTTTTCGGCACAATACTTATTGCCTGTTGAACAGTAACGAAGTTCTAAATAATTTTCTTGGGGTCTTTTGGCATCGTAATGATACACAAGCATGCCAGTATCTTCTGCTACCCAAGGATTTTGTGCATAATAGCGTCGAATATTATACTGTATAGAGCCTGGAATCTGCTGTTTTTTTTCGTACAACAAATCCATACTTGGCTCTATTCCATTTTTGTGGGCCAGCTTTAATATATCTAATACTTGGGTCATCTGGCAGCGAAATTAATGTATAAACATGCATTTGGCAAGTGGATCCTGTTAAACTGTTCCTGTAATTTGAAATCCTAGCCAAAAAACAGGCTAAAATTTGGTGGATTATTGCCAATTTCAAGCAATTGACTCGCCTGAAACCTTTTATGCCGATTTAAGCCTATTAAAAGTGGATAAATAGCCCTTTTTTATCCCCCTTCTACCCCTTATTTTCGTTAACTTTGCAGACTTCTGATAAATTAATCAACCACAGGACAGATAAGCGATTATGACCCAAGAACAACAGAATAGTAACGACGAGCAAAATAAGAATTACGGTGCCGACAGTATTCAGGTACTAGAAGGTTTAGAAGCCGTTAGAAAAAGACCGGCCATGTACATTGGCGATATTGGTGTGAAAGGCTTACACCACTTGGTTTACGAGGTTGTAGACAACTCAATTGATGAAGCACTTGCTGGCTATTGTAAAAAAATATTGGTAAGTATTCACGAAGACAATTCCATTAGCGTACAAGATGATGGAAGGGGTATTCCTACCGCTATGCATACAAAAGAAAAACGTTCAGCCCTTGAAGTGGTAATGACCGTTTTACACGCTGGAGGAAAATTCGATAAAAATACTTACAAGGTTTCTGGTGGATTACACGGGGTTGGGGTAAGTTGCGTAAATGCATTGAGTACCAAATTATTGGTTAACGTTCACCGCGAAGGCAAAATATTTGAACAAGAATATAAAATTGGCGTTCCGCAATATGCGGTAAGAGAGGCTGGTACTAGCGATAAAACTGGTACTTATGTTCATTTCTGGCCCGATTTAACCATCTTCCAAGAATCTGTTTACAAACGTGAAATTTTAGAAGGTCGTTTACGCGAATTATCTTTTTTGAACAGACGCATTAGCATTACACTAACCGATTTAAGAGAATTAGACGAAACGGGTGTTCCTTATTCAAAAGAATTTTATAGCGAAGGTGGGATTGTAGAGTTTGTAGAAATGTTGGATAGAAATGGTAATCGTACTCCATTGATTCCTGCTCCTTTGTATGTTGATGGACACGACGAAGCATCGAATGTGGCTGTAGAAGTTGCACTTACCTATAATGACGATTTTAAAGAGCATATTTTCTCTTACGTAAACAACATTAATACCATTGAAGGTGGTACACACGTAACGGGTTTCCGTCAGGCATTAACTAGGGTGTTTAAAACCTATGGCGACAAACAAGGTTTATTTGAAAGAGCCAAAGTGGTTATTGAAGGAGACGATTTTAGAGAAGGACTTAGTGCCATTATTTCTGTAAAAGTTCCTGAGCCGCAATTTGAAGGTCAAACCAAAACGAAATTGGGTAATAGTGAGGTGAGCGGTATTGTTCAAACCACTGTTGCACGTGCATTAGAGGCATTTTTAGAAGAAAATCCTCGCGAAGCAAAAAATGTTATCTCAAAAATTATTTTAGCTGCGCAAGCTAGGGTTGCCGCTAAAAAAGCGCGCGACATGGTTCAACGCAAAACCGTTTTAAGCGGTGGTGGTTTGCCAGGTAAATTGGCCGATTGCTCGGAGCGTGATCCTGAAAAATGTGAACTATACCTGGTGGAAGGAGATTCGGCTGGTGGTACTGCTAAACAAGGCCGCGACCGTTCTTACCAAGCAATTTTGCCTTTAAGAGGTAAAATTTTGAACGTTGAAAAAGCAATGGAGCATAAGATCTACGAAAACGAGGAGATCCGAAATATGTATACCGCACTAGGTGTTACAGTGGGAACCCCCGATGATCCTAAAGCCTTAAATATTGTAAAACTCCGTTACCATAAGTTAATTATTATGACGGATGCCGATGTGGATGGTTCGCATATTGCCACGTTGATTTTAACCTTCATTTTCAGATACATGAAGGAATTGGTGGAGCAAGGTTATGTTTACATTGCACAACCACCTTTATACCTTGTTAAGAAAGGCAAAGAACAAGAATATGCCTATAACGAAGAGCAACGTAAATATTGGATTGAAAAGCTCGGAGGAGGCAAAGACGACACTGTAAATACCCAACGTTACAAGGGTTTGGGTGAAATGAACGCCGAACAATTGTGGGAAACTACCATGGACCCAACTAGAAGAACCCTAAAACAGGTTACAATAGATAGCGCATTTGAGGCTGACCGTATTTTTAGCATGTTGATGGGAGACGAAGTTGCTCCACGCCGCGAATTCATTGAAACGCATGCGAAATACGCTAAGATTGACGTATAGCTTTTTTATAGGCTAAAACAGCCTTTTTCAATACAAATTTCAAGGGCCAAATAGACTATTTGGCCCTTTTTTATGATCGGTCATTAATGTGGATTAGTTCTGCGCCTTCCTATCTAATTTTCCTGAAAAAAATGCTAGCTTGTGCTTGATTACCCATTGATTATTAACTAACAACTAAATTCTAGAAAAATGGACACTTCAAAAATGATCAAAGCATATTGCTTAAAAACTAAAGAGAAAAATGTTCCCTTGCAAGATGCTGTAATTACCAAAACCGCTAAAGGTGGATACATGGCTGGTGGTCATGATGGTAAAGGAAATAAAATGGCGGCTATCTTAGGCGAAGCAAAAGCTTTACAAGCAATTGCTGACGGTGTTGCTAAAAAAGGATTCTAACCATATTAAAGTGCTGGGTTGTATTAAACGCCCGGCACTTTTTCTTTTTCTACTACAATAACTTTTGCATGCATTCGCTCTAAAAATAAATGCATCGCTAACATATTCTCTACTCCATCTACTACCAACAAGAACATTCTTCCTGTTTGCTTTAATTTGGCTTTATTGGTGCCTGTTTGTAAATAGGCCAAAACCTGCTTAAACAATTCAGATTCAAAATATGGTGAATCGGGTTTATTAATAAAATAGCAACGCAGGGTATTGTCTTTTAATGTCATTTTTTCGAAACCCAATTGTACTGCTAACCACCTACACCTAACTGTTGTAAATAAATCTTCTACTTGTGAAACCATTGGGCCAAATCGATCTACCATTTCTGCATAGAAATTAATTAGGTCGTCTTCTGTTTCGCAACTATCTAAACGCGTATACAACGAAAGCCTTTCTGTAATACTTTCTACATAAGTATCTGGAATTAAAATTTCCAAATCGGTATCAATGGTACAATCTTTTACAAAATCGTCTTGCTTACTTATTTCGTCTTTAAATAATTCTTTAAAAGATGTTCGTTTGAGTTCTTTAATGGCTTCTTCTAAAATTTTCTGGTACATTTCAAAACCAATCTCTGCCATAAAACCAGACTGCTCACCGCCTAACATATTTCCAGCACCACGAATATCTAAATCGCGCATGGCTATTTGAAAACCACTACCCAAATCACTAAACTGCTCTAGGGTTTGCAAACGCTTTCTTGAATCGGTAGGCAATGAACTCATTGGTGGACCTAATAAATAACAGAATGCTTTTTTATTGCTCCGTCCTACCCTTCCGCGTAACTGGTGTAAATCACTCAAACCAAAATGGTGCGCATTGTTAATAATGATGGTATTTACATTGGGTATATCTACCCCACTTTCTACAATATTGGTACAAACCAATACATCATATTTTCTATCAATAAAATCTAAAATCCTTTCTTCTAATTCATGCCCTTCTAATTGCCCGTGTGCAAAGCCAATACTTAAATCGGGGCAAAACCCTTGTATCATGGCACACATTTCTGGCAAGCCTTGTACGCGATTATGAATGAAGAATACTTGGCCACCACGTTCGGTTTCGTAGTAGATGGTTTCTCTAATAAAATCGTCGTTAAATACATGCGTTTCTGTTTGTATTGGTTGACGATTAGGTGGTGGCGTATTCATAATACTTAAGTCTCGCGCACCCATCAAACTAAATTGCAAAGTTCTTGGAATAGGCGTGGCAGTAAGCGTTAAGCAGTCTACATTTGTTTTGAGGGTTTTTAATTTCTCTTTATGACCTACCCCAAATTTTTGTTCTTCGTCAATTACCATAATTCCTAGGTTTTTGAATTTTACTTCTTTACCTAGTAAGCCATGGGTACCAATAATAATATCAATTTTCCCTTCTTCTAAACGTTGTAGTGTTTCTTTTTTTTCTTTGGCCGATTTAAAACGATTAATAAAATCTACCGTTACAGGAAAATCTTTTAATCGGTCTTTAAACGTTTTATAATGTTGGAATGCCAAAATGGTTGTTGGCACTAATATTGCTGCCTGCTTGCCATCTACACAAGATTTAAATGCTGCTCGAATAGCTACTTCTGTTTTGCCAAATCCTACATCACCACAAACCAATCGATCCATTGGTGATGGGCTTTCCATATCTTTTTTAACATCGGCAGTTGCCTTACTTTGATCGGGGGTGTCTTCATAAATAAAAGACGCTTCTAGTTCTGTTTGCATGTAAGTATCTGGGGCATGCGCAAAACCTTCTTGTGCCTTTCTTTGAGCGTATAATTTAATCAGGTCAAAAGCAATTTCTTTAACCTTTGTTTTTGTTTTTTCTTTGAGTTTATTCCAAACATCAGAACCCAATTTATTAATCTTGGGCATTGTACCTTCTTTGCCTGTGTATTTGGCAATTTTGTGTAGCGAATTAATATTTACATAAAGTATATCGCTGTCTTTATAAATGATTCGAACAGCTTCTTGCACTTTTCCATTTATTTCAATTTTTTGCAAGCCACTATAAGTACCAACACCATGGTCCATATGGGTTACATAATCGCCAGGTTGCAGGTCACGTAAGGTTTTCAGTGTAAGTGCCTTGTTTTTATTGTAGGCCTGTTTTACCTTGTATTTATGGTAACGCTGAAAAATTTGGTGGTCGGTATAACAAACAATTTTTAGGTCTTCGTCTATAAATCCTTCGTGAATACTTGTTGCGATAGGAACAAATTGTATATCGGTTTTTAAGTCTTCGAAAATACTGCTCAAGCGCTCTAATTGCCTAGCTTGTTCTGCAAAAATATAAATAGAAAAATTGGCGGCCTCGTGTGCTTTTAAATCTTTAATAAGCAAATCGAACTGCCTATTAAAAGAAGGCTGCGTACGAGTAGCAAATTCAATTTCAATATTACTTAAATGGGGCTTAAAACCAAACTCTACAATATCTCTGCTGAGTAATTGTTCTTGAATGGTTGCTGCCGAAACGAAATCTTGTGGTGTAACTTCTTTTACAATTTTGGTATCGTCTTCGTCGTCGGAATTATTCATGCGAAATCCATCTTGCAGCATGCCCATAAATCCTTCTAACTCTTCTTGCTGCTGCTGAATTTTTTCGTTAATTACATCCCAATCTTTTAACCAAACAACGGTATTTGCTGGTAAAAACTCAAGTAATGAAACCTTCTCTCCTGTTTCAAATTGTGTTTCTACATTGGGTATAATATTAACCTGCATTAACTTGCGTTCACTCAACTGCGTTTCCGGATCAAAGATGCGAATACTATCTACCTCATTGCCAAATAACTCAACCCTATAAGGCTTTTCATTGCCATAAGAATAAATATCTAAGATGCCTCCACGTAGTGCAAATTGACCTGGCTCGTATACAAAATCGGTTCTTTGAAAACCATACATTACAAAGAGTTCCATTAAGTTATTCAACTGAATGGTTTCGTTTACTTTTATATGAATGATATTTCCGCGAAGTGTTTTTGGCAACACTACTTTTTCAAATAATGCTTCGGGATAAGTGACTAAAATTTTCTTATTTCCGCCAGCCGATAATTTTGTTAGTGTTTCTGTTCGCAGCATTACGTGCGAACTATTTAGTAAGCGAAAGTTTTTTCGATTTTTAAACGACGAAGGAAAATAAAACAAATCCAATGCATTGGTTAAGTTTTCGAGTGTGTTTTGAAAGTAAGCGGCTTCTTCTGCATCATTCAATACCACCAAATGGTTTAAGTCTTGGCAGCGCTCATGCATGAACACGCTACTCACTATAAATTCTGCGCTACTTCCCTGTAAATTTTTAAGAAATATTTTTTGAATATCGTTCTCTTGTACCCTATTGGCAATAGATAGCCTGTCCGCCAATTGAAAAAGACGGGGGGACTGCTGATACTTTTCTAACAACTCACCAATATTCATAACGTCTACGTCAACTTAAAACAACTTTTTGGTCGGATTGTTTTAAGAAAGAGGGCAAAGATAAGGAGGCAACTAATAAGAAGCGGCGCTATTCAGTACTATTCTTGCAGTGGTCCATTTTTGTGCTTCCACTTCTACCAAACAGATATTGTTAAACTGATCGAAATCGTTGGCAAAATAAGATTCTCTCGATTTAATAAATAACGAATATTTACCAACCGGAAGGGCAATTCTAAAAGTACCAACACTATCTGTTTTAATAGTGGCCAGTCTTTTTGTTTGAATAGCAGTATAAATGCCAGTTTTATTGGATTTAGTTACTTGTGAAAGATTGGTTTGTTCATATACATAAATGATTGCTGCTAAGCCTTTAGGGGGCATTGGATCAACTCCTTTCATGGGCATTTGGTTGCCTGTTACTGCTGTTACCAATCCCGAAATACCTTGCCGAACAATGGTTGTTTTGGTTGTTTTAACTAGTGAACAGCCGCTTATAACAGCAGTTATAAAAAAAATTAAGAAAAGAATCTGCTTCATAGTTCGATTTTGGGGTAGAAAGTATCTATTTTAGTGTATGTTTTTTGAACCTATTTGATTAGGTGCTTTAGAAGTATAAATTTATAATTATTGGTTAGTATGAAAAAGATTTTATTAAGTGTGATTTTGATTGGGATTTTCTCTGTTTCATTTGCGCAAATAGAAACCAACAAAGCGCTATTAGAAAACGCTTCATTGGAATATGGTCAGATACAGGCATCTAATTATAATCAAGCCCTTGCAATGGCCAAACAAAAATCTTGGCCCTTATCTTTTTTATCAAAAAATGGCAACCAAGCCGTATTGGTAGGAATAGATGATTTTGGATATCCTAAATATTATATTACACAAAACAATACCATTGCCGCTGCAACAACTCGTGCCAACCAATTATGGACAGGCGGAAGAAGCGGATTAAATTTAAGTGGCTCTTCTGCCAGTGTTACCAATAAATTAGCTGTATGGGACGGAGGTAAAGTTTTAAATACGCATGTTGAATTAACCGGAAGGGTTTTGCAAAAAGACCTTGTTTCTTCCATTTCCGACCATTCAACGCATGTTGCTGGAACAATGATGGCATCTGGTGTAAACCCGCTTGCAAAAGGAATGGCTTTTGGCTTACAAAATTTAATTGCCTACGATTATAGTAATGATATTTCTGAAATGTTAGGTGAAGCATCGAATATTGTTTTATCTAACCATTCTTATGGCATTATCTCTGGATGGAATTACAATTCCAATTCGGCTAGATGGGAATTCAACGGAAAATCAACCGATAACGAAGACTATAAATTTGGGTATTATAGTAGCGATGCAATGATGCTTGATTCTATTGCATACAACGCACCAAATTATTTAATTGTAAAAGCAGCAGGAAATAATAGAACTGAAACAGGCCCTGCTGTTGGCTCTCCTTATTTCCGATACAATAGTTCTAATCAAATGACCTCTGCAGGAAATCGTCCGGCGGGTATTAGTAGTAATGATTCGTATGGCTCAATTCCTTGGGACGCCAATGCAAAAAATATTTTAACTGTTGGTGCAATTAGTGGATTGCCAGGTGGCTATAATAGAAAAGAAGATCCTGTAATTAGTGACTTTAGTAGTTTCGGACCAACCGATGACGGAAGAATTAAACCAGATTTAGTTGCTGATGGGGTGGGCGTTTTATCTTCTATTGCCACTTCTAATACTAGTTATGCTAGTTATAATGGAACATCAATGGCAACTCCAAATGCTACTGGCTCTTTATTGTTATTGCAAGAATATTGGTCTAAACTAAAGCCTAGCACTTTTATGCGCTCGGCAACTTTAAAAGGTTTGGCTATTCATACTGCCGATGAAGCAGGTTATTATGATGGGCCCGATTATATGTTTGGTTGGGGTGTTTTAAATGTAGAAAGCGCCGCAGCTGCAATGACTGCAGCACTTACATCTAATAATGCAAGTACTAGTAATCATTTAATTTACGAAAATAATTTACTTAATGGTCAAACTTTTACAAAAACAGTAGTTGCCTCTGGTAATGGCGCATTGAGTGCAACTATCTGCTGGACAGATGTAAAGGGAACAGTTGAAACGATTAATGTATTAAACAATCCTGCTAAAAAATTAGTGAACGATTTAGATATTGTTATTACAAAAGGAGCTAGTATTTATCAACCATGGGTGATGGACCCTAATAGCCCCAATGCAGCTGCTACCAAGGGCAACAACACGATTGATAATGTTGAAAAAGTTTCTGTTGATAGTACTGTTCCTGGTCAAACATATACCATTACTGTTTCGCATAAAGGAACTTTAGCAAGAGGTCAACAAGCTTATTCTTTATTGGTAAGTGGTGTTGGAGGAAATGCTTATTGTAGTTCTGCACCTACTTCTACTGCTGGTGCAAGAATTGATAGCGTTGCATTTAGTACGATTCGATATAAAAATCCTACGGGATGCACTAGTTATACAAACAATACAAATATTATTGCCGATATAGAATCTGCTCAAGTTATTCCTATTACCGTTTTAACTGGTACTTGCGATGCTTCTGCCAATCCAAGAATTGTTACTGTTTATATCGACTACAATAACAATGGCGTATTTGAAACAACAGAAAAAGTAGCACAGAGTGCGGTAATTAGTAGTTCAACTGGTACTTATACTACCAACATTACAACACCTAACGGATTGACTGTTGGTAATATTTGTTTGATGCGCATTATTGTGCAAGAAACCAGCAATATTGCAGACATTGGACCTTGTAGTAGTAGTACCTATTTAAAAGGAGAAACCGAAGATTTTCGTTTGCGCATTGCACCTCCTTCTAACGATTTAAGTATCGATAATCTTTTAGCACCAGTTTCTGGAAACTGTGCTAGTGACAACCAATTTATTACCATCAGTTTAAAAAATAACGGAACCACTGCCAAGTCGAATGTTCCTGTAACTGTTGTTGTAAAAAATGGCACAACAACTGTTGCAAGTTTCACCAGTACTTATAGTGGCACCATCGCAGCATTAAGTAGTACTACTTTTAGTTTTCCTACACCATTTGTTACATCGCCAGGTGTTAGTTATACCATCACTACTAATGTAAATGCTGTAGCTGACCAAATCACTACAAACAACGATAACATTACTGTTGTGGCTATTCCTGCAACACCTGCAGGACCCGCAGCAACAGGAACTATCTGTAACGGTCAAGCAACTTTATCAGTTACTGCTCCTGTAACGGGGTCAAATTATTTCTGGTACAATAGTCCTACAATCGTTTCGCCATTTGCCTATGGTAGTATTGTAAATAGTAGTACGATTCCTGCAAACAATACTTTCTATGTAGGTTCTGAATTTAAAGGAAGTATTGGGCCACTAACTAAAATGGTTTTCCCTGGTGCAGGTGGTGGATACAATGCCAATGCCGGTCTAGGATCTTGGGTTAATTTTTCAAATACGGTTCCGTTAAATATTGAATCGGCTAGAATGTATATTGGATCGCCTGGTCAAATTGAGTTTGTTGTTTCTGATTTTTTAGGATACAGTGCAGATGGACTTTCTTTTAGCTATCGCCCACTTTCTAGGGTTACACTAAATGTTCAGGCAACATCGCCTGTTGTATACCCTAGCGCCAATAATGCTAGTAATAATATTGGATTAAATCCATCCGACACTGGTGCTATTTTTCAATTAAACTTATCTGTACCAACTGCGGGTGATCATATGATTATGGTGAATTGTATGAATGGTGCATCCATTTATAGAAACAATGGCATCACTACTAATCCTTATCCTTTTAGTTTGCCGAATGTAATGTCTATTACGAATAACTATGCTACAACTACGGCTAGCCCGAATGCATATCAAAATTTTTATTATTTCTTTTATGATATGCGGGTAAATACTATTGGCTGCGTAAGCAATAGAACTGCTGTTATAGCCACTACAACACCTACACCCGTTGTAACACAAGTGGCCGATTCTTTGGTTAGTTCTATTAGTACTAGAAACCAATGGTATGTGAATGACACCTTAATTGCAGGCGCTACCAATGCTAGTTATAAACCAACTAGAAATGGCGCTTATAAAACAATCACTATTGATGTAACAGGTTGTACTAAAATTTCAAACACTATTAATTATGTAGTGACCGCCTTGGCCGATGTGTTAGCAAGAGAAATAAAACTAACTACTTATCCAAATCCTAGCAAAGGTCGCTTTAGAATAAATTTTGAAATGACAGTAAAAAAAGACTTGTCTGTAGAAATATTAAACGCAAAAGGTCAAAAAGTATTTGCACAAAATGTACCTGGATTTGTAGGTAAGTACGACCAAGTAGTTGATTTGAGTAATACTAGTTCGGACTTTTATGTGTTAAAAATTCAACACAATAGCAAAACTTATTTACAGAAAATATTGATTGAAAAATAACAACCAATAGCACGGATGAAAAAATATTTTTTATTGTTTTTGGTTACTATTGCCTTCGCCGCAATTGTTTTTAACAAGCAATTATTGCTAGCTGAAAATGAAAAACTCGAAGCATTACAAGAGCAAATAGAAAATGAAACGCCCGAGAAAATGGCGGAAATGACTAGGGCTCGTTTAGAATATGAATATGATTTATTAAAAGATCCTAGCACTGGAAAAATACCTGCAAATATTGGGCAACTAGAATTGGCCCAAGCAATGACTATTCCTACAACAAAAGAATACCAACAATCCATTATTCAAGCTGGAATAGTTCGTGGCACAAATGGCGTAAGTACGCCAACAACCAATAATTATTTACCTGCAGGCCCAACTAATCTTGGCGGCAGAACTAGGGTATTGGCATTTGATAAACGATACAATGGCACAACTAATAAAATAATGTTGGCAGGCTGTGTAAGTGGAGGTATCATGCGCTCTGCAGATGGTGGAATCTCTTGGACCTTGGTTACTCCCGACAAACAAATCCATAGCCTAACAGCACTTGCACAAGATACTAGAGCCGGTTTTGAAAATACTTGGTATGCAGGAACCGGCGAATCACTAGGAAATTCTACAGGATTATCTGGCTCGTTTTATTTAGGAAATGGTATTTACAAATCAATAGATAATGGACTTACATGGACTGCTTTAACAAGCACACAAACGGGCTTATTAGAAAGCTTCGACAAAGTGTTTGACCTGATTCATAGAATTGCTGTAAACCCAGCAAATGGCGACGTTTATGTTGCTTGTCAAAATACCATTGAACGTTCAAAAGACGGAGGTGCAACTTGGACTGCAGTAAAAGGTGTATTGGGAGGCAATAGTGCAACAGGTAATTCAGATGTTGTAATTAATAGCACAGGTACAAAAATTTATTGCGCATTCCATTTAAAAAATACCACTGATAGAGGTGTTTGGGAATCCACCACTGGCGACTTAAATTCTTGGACTTTGCTTGGTGGTAATGTTGCTGGAACACCTGCTGGTTGGCAAGTAAACAATGGCACTTCAAGTTGGGGTAGGATAGTTTTACAATTAGCCCCATCTAATAATAATTTATTGTATGTGCTCTACGAAAATGGGCAGAGCCAAGCGAGTCCTACCTTGTTGCCAGAAGTTGATATGTTTAAAATAGACCTTACTAGTGGCACGCCTGTATTTACAAATTTATCTATCAATATGCCGGATATGCCAGGCAATAATAAATCAGGATCTGATCCTATTGCGGTGCAAGGGGGCTATGATATGTTATTTCAAATTAAACCCGACGATGCAAATGCCATATTTGTAGGAGGCACTAATTTGTATCGGTCTACCAATGGTTTTGCTACTAGTTTAAACACCAGTTGGATTGGCGGATATGCTACAGATTTTACAACATACCACTATTTAAATAGCCATCCAGATATGCACTATTTGGCTTTTGACCCTACCAATTCTAAAAGGGCTTTCTGCTGTAACGATGCTGGGATACAGGTTACAGAAGACATTACTGCAGCTAAAGTAGTTTGGACTTTTTTATCGAATTACCAAACCCTGCAATATTATTATGTAGCCATTGATCCTGAATCAGGAAAAAATAATTTTGTTGGAGGTGCGCAAGACAATGGTACTTGGTACAGAGATGCCTCTTTAAATTTTGGAACAAGAACCATTGACCGACCTGGTATAAATGACTATATCAATTTATTTGGCGGAGATGGTGTTGCTGTAGATATTGCCAAAATTAACGGCAGTCAACAACTTACTTATTTTGGTGCGCAAAGTGGCATTATTGTTAGAGATGAGTTATTAAATAATGCAACATATCCCGGATTAGCAATAAAACCTAAAGTGGCAGATTTAACTAGCAATGGCTCTACTGGATATGGCGATTTTGTTACCAATTTTAAACTGAGTAATTCAAATTCCGAAGTATTATTTTACGCCAATTACAATAAGTTATTTAAAACCAATCAGGCAAGTTTGGTGGATAGCACAAAATGGACCAGACTCTCTGGCGTAGAAACTACGGTGAATATTTTAGGCAATACAGCTGTTTCAATTCGTGCAATGGATTTTTCTTGGGGACCTTATCAAACTACGCATGCCATGTATTTTGGCACGAATACTGGTAAAATATATCGACTAGATAATTACGTAAATGCCAATGGCAATTCTATTCCAGTAGATATTACACCAGCATTGTTAAACGCTTCGTCGGGGAATGTGCAAGACATTGCAGTAAATCCAAATGACGACAACGAAATTATGGCTGTAGTGTCTAACTATGGTGTAACCTCTATTTGGTGGACTTATAATGCAAAATCTCCTGTACCAAGTTGGTCTAATGCAGAGGGCAACTTAACCCTTCCATCGGTTAGGGCTTGTGCCATTGTAGTAAAAAAAGATGCCAATAATAATCCTGTTACCGAATATTATGTGGGCACTTCTGTAGGACTTTATACTACTTCTAGTATTGGGCAAACACTTGGTGCTGGTGGAACAATTGTTTGGTCGAGAGAAGGGGCAACTGTGTTGAATTATGCAGTGATTTCATCTTTAGATTATCGCCCCGAAGACAATACCCTATTGATTGGAACACATGGTAATGGCATGTATTACACAACCATAGGTTCTGCTAATTTTACGCCTAATCAACCCACGGCTATTGCAACCGTTTTAAATGATAAAAACTTTATTTCTATCTTCCCTACCATTAGCAAGGGAGTGTATCAATACCAACCAGGAACACTCAACGGTATTCAGTCTGTAAACATTCAAGCCTATAATTTATTAGGACAACTAATTTTTCAAGAGCAAGGAAAATATACAAGAGGTAATATTTCACTGAGCAAATATCCTGCTGGCACTTATATAGTAAAAATCACAAGCAGTGATAGAAAATATCAGACTATTCAAAAAATAATCAAACAATAAGCCATGAATTTTATTTCAAAATTCGGCCTAATTGTTTTTTTAATGCTAGCTACATCTACTCAGGCCCAAACCCTGATTGTAAAAGCATTTGAACGCAATAGCATTAGTGGCGTTGCCCCAAGTCCTACTATAAATATTGGCGGAAAAGAAAGTATTGAGCCAGCCAATAACACAAATCCTTCCTACTTTTTTTACCTAATAGCATCGAACGCTTTACATGTTTCTATTGAACAAGTTTGGATTAAGCAAGCTTGTTTTAGTGCAAAGCTTACACCACTAAAAACACAAACAATTTTATTAAAAAACAGCAGCGATTCAACTACCATATCTGCCACTAAAAATACTAGCCTTTGGCAAATACAAGTACTTGGTAAATCAACAAAAATTGTCAACCAACAAAAATTGCAAAGATTAATTAGCAAGAATAATTTGTTGGTAATGCTAAAAGATACAAAAGGCCGCAGATACACAAGAATAATCCCGCAAATAATTGAATTAGAGGCCGAACGTTTGCAATAATTGAATTTTTTAAGCCTTTTATTGAACATTCTAATTGTTCTGAATTACCTTTATAGCCTAAATTATTATTTATGTTGGAACCATGGCGCATTGGAAAAGTTATTAAAATAGCTAATGAAACCCCATCTACTCGTAGATTTTGGATTGAAGTACCTGAGATTGCTGAATTTAATTTTTCATCGGGGCAGTTTGTAACCCTAGATCTTCCTATACACGAACAGAAAAATAAACGATGGAGAAGTTATTCTATTGCTTCTGCACCAGATGGCACGAATGTATTTGAACTAGTAATTGTATTATTAGAAGGTGGATTGGGAACTACTTATTTATTCAACGAAGTAAGTGTAGGATCTGAAATTTTATTAAGAGGACCACAAGGGAAATTTGTATTGCCAGAAACACTAGATACAGATTTATATTTAATTTGTACAGGTACAGGTATTGCACCTTTCCGTTCAATGGTACACCATATTCATAACCACAAAGTGCCGCACCAACAAGTTCATTTAATTTTTGGCTGCCGACATTTTGAAGATGGTTTGTACATCAACGAATTAAAAGAATTAGAAAAATTAGAACCAGGTATACATTTTCATCCTTGTTATTCAAGAGAAACGGAAGTGCCAGCAGGAAGTCAAAAAGGCTATGTTCACAGCGTTTATAAAGAATTGTGTGAAAATGGTGCTAGACCCGCTAACTTTTATTTATGCGGTTGGAAAAACATGGTAGACGAAGCCAAGCAAAGTATTCTTGCCATGGGTTACGATAAAAAAGCCATCCATTTAGAATTATACGGTTAGTACTGACCAGATCCTAATAGCACTAATGTGCAAGCTTCTAATGCCGCTATATCATTTGCTTTTGCAAGCTCAGATAAAGCGGCATTTTCTGTTCCAGGATTAAAGATAATTCGCTTGGGTTTTAAAGAAAGAATGTATTGATAATATTGCTCTTGTAATACTGGATTTAAATACAATGTAACAGTGTCTACGCCTTGTTCTGCGGGAAATCCTGTTACAATTGGTGTATCTCCAATATTGCCCAACTTATTGCCAACTGCAACAACCGTATGATGGTATTTTTTTAATTTTTCTACTGCTAAAAAACTATACCGTTCTGGATTGTTTGAAGCGCCTAACACCACTGTTTTTTTATTTGAGTCCATTTAATTGCAATTAAAATTTGTAATTGATTTGCTTGTTTGACTAATAAAAATAGACTTGTTTTTTGTACTATTTGTTTTGTTTTTTACTCCTACTTTTTAAGGTAAAAAATTGACAATTAAAAAAAAGTGATAATCATGTGCAAAAAAATAGTGCTTCTTAGTTAAAAACACATTGTTTATCAACATATATTTTCTAACTTTCCTAATAGATTACAAATCCATCACACAAACTAATACAATCATGGCAAAAGCAAGTAAAAAAAAGGTAGCAAAAAAAGCAGCTCCAGCAAAAAAAGCGGCTCCTAAAAAAGCAGTAAAAAAAGCGGCTCCGGCTAAAAAAGCAGCTCCTAAAAAAGCAGCAAAAAAAGCAGCTCCTGCTAAAAAAGCGGCTCCTAAAAAAGCAGCAAAAAAAGCGGCTCCTGCTAAAAAAGTGGTTGCTCCTAAAAAAGCAGCAAAAAAAGCAGCTCCAGCTAAAAAAGCGGTTGCTCCAAAAAAAGCAGCAAAAAAAGCAGCTCCTGCTAAAAAAGCGGTTGCTCCAAAAAAAGCAGCAAAAAAAGCAGCTCCTGCTAAAAAAGCAGTTGCTCCAAAAAAAGCAGTAAAAAAAGCGGCTCCTGCTAAAAAAGCAGTTGCTCCTAAAAAAGCAGCAAAAAAAGCAGCTCCAGCTAAAAAAGCAGTTGCTCCTAAAAAAGCAGCAAAAAAAGCAGCTCCAGCTAAAAAAGCAGTTGCTCCTAAAAAAGCAGCAAAAAAAGCAGCTCCAGCTAAAAAAGCAGTTGCTCCT
>CAIKZP010000081.1 GCA_903831935.1 uncultured Bacteroidota bacterium
AATACCGTAACAGGTGCTTATTCTTTCATGAATTATAAAAATATGGGCACTATTAATACAATTAAAGACTTTTATATTTTAGACAAGTCAGATTTAGTTGAAGTGCGTCAGGTAAAACAACTAGCAAAATATTATAAATTAGATAGAGAGGCTATTAATAATTATATCCGTGACAATCATGTTGAAATTCATGATGAACAAGATGTATTGAAAATGATTTATTTTTTTAATAATCCTAAGCGACGTTAAAATTCCAAAGCATTTAACCGGCTTATTTTTTTATCAATTTAGCAAATCTTTTCCCAATCCGTTTTGCGGCCCCTGCAGGATATACAGAAGGTCCTTCAAAATTGCCAGTGGCCATTACTTCTAAACTTTTTGTATCCACTATTTTAACAGCTAGTGTTCGCATAAAATAGGCTTCTCTACCGGGCTTTCCATAAGTTTGTACTTGGCCAGTAGCTAGTAATAAGTAGTTGATTTTTAAAGAATCAGCCACACGTATATTTTCTAATAAATTCTTTTGAGGAAGGTCTATGATGTGCATACCAGCTTCTTGAAAAAAAGGCAACATAGCGCTACCCAAACTACTGCTAATACAGGCGCAGAGGGTGTCGTTTTTTAGTTGGTTATTTTTATAGATGGGAGCAATGCTAATATCGCCAATTGCAATACGCTTATTGGCAAATTGTTCGCTACTAGTGATGCTTACTTTAGTACTACAAGCGCAAAAAAATAATAAACAAATAGGTAATAAGTATTTCATAAATGCGTTTTACACCTGTAAATAATAACATACACTACCACAATATAATATTTAAATTGTGTGAATTTTAAAATGGTATTATCAAATTAAACGATGCTTATGGCTAAGCAAGTAGAGGCTTCTGATTTTGGCAACGACTTTAAGTGGGGAGTGGCTATATCTGCTGCCCAAAATGAAGGCGCAGTATTAGAAGATGGACGCAGTCAGTCTATTTGGGATGTATTCGCCAAAAGACAAACGGCTATTGAAGGACGTGCCAAACCTACGCATAGTTCTAATTTTTATCATCGCTACAAAGACGATTTATTATTAGCCAAAGCATTGGGCTTTAACCATTTTAGATTCTCTATTTCTTGGAGTAGAATTTTACCAGAAGGTATTGGTAAACCCAATAAAAAAGGCATTGCTTTTTATCATGCTGTAATTGACGAATGTTTAAAAATAGGCCTAGAGCCAGTGGTTACCTTATACCATTGGGATTTGCCCCAGGCTTTAGAAAAAAATGGTGGTTGGACGAGTCATCAAATGCTTAAATGGTTTAGCAAATTCGTAAATCTGTGCGCCAATGAGTTTGGCCAAAAAGTAAAACAATGGATTGTAATGAATGAGCCTTTTGGCTTTACTTCTTTAGGATATATGTTAGGGAAACATGCGCCAGGAAAAATGGGCTTGTCTAATTTTTTTCCTGCCATTCACAATGCTGCAATGTGTACTGCTGAAGGTGGAAGAATTATTAGATCCGAAGTGCCAGATGCTCATATTGGCACTAGTTTTTCTTGTAGTGAAGTGATGCCGAATACTTTACAAGATAAAGATGTATTGGCTGCCGCTAAATCAGATGTACTTTTAAATAGGCTTTTGTTAGAGCCAGTTTTAGGATTAGGGTATCCGCATATGGAAAATTTTCAATTTTTAGAAAAGTTGCATTTGCATACCAAATCGTGGCGCTATCAACAACAAATGGCTTTTGATTTTGACTTTATTGGTATTCAAAATTATTTTGCAGTTACTGTGAAAAACAATAATCTTATTCCCTATTTACAGGCTTCTGAAGTAACAGCAAAATCTAGAAAAGTACCACATACACAATTGGGCTGGGAAATTAATCCAGAGAGTTTTAATAGAATGTTACATCGAATATGGGACTATGGAAATATACCAGAAATTATTGTTACAGAAGGGGGCGCTTGCTTTAAAGATGTTTTTCAACATGGCGTAATTAACGACCAACAACGCATAGATTATTTCAAGCAATATTTAGGTGCTGTACTAAAAGCAAAAAACAGCGGCGTAAATATTGGCGGTTATTATGCTTGGACACTAACCGATAATTTTGAATGGGCTTTTGGTTACAATGCCCGATTTGGATTAATACATGTAGATTTTGCTACACAATTACGAACCATTAAACAGTCGGGTTATTGGTTTAGAGATTTTTTACAAACTTAGTTCGTTCATTAGCGCAAAATTATTTGGCTCGAAAACGCTTGTTTTTTCTTTGTTTGCTTGTAATGCTTTTGCTTCTTCCATTAATAGTTGAATTAACTGGTAGGTGCTATGTTGTAAGGTCAAACCAATGCTATTAGAATGGCTAAACCACATTTTAATTTTTTCATTAAATCCTTGCTCAATTTTATCTACAACCGATACACCCATATTAGATAATGCAGCTGCATTACACAGTTGTTCGTATTGCCCTCTAATTGGCAGGCACATTAATTTTTTACCTAAATACATGGCTTCTGCAGGTGTTTCAAATCCAGCACCAGTAATCACTCCAGCACTTCTTATCATGCTTTGTGTAAATAGCGTATTTGAAATAGGGTAGTAGTAGATATTATTTTTTACACAAGCAGTTTTTATTTCTTTCGAAAAAACTTCAAATTTTATTTCGGGTACAGCTAATAAATATTGCTCGAGTACAGCGTTAGAATAATGCGATAAATAGACTGTTACATGGCCTTCATTTACTGCATTCGCTTCAATGATTTCAGATTTTATAATGGGGTTGTAAATATTAGCATCATACGATTCAAAATGTAGGCCTAGGTATTTTGTTGATGGTGCATAATTCTTTAAAATAAATTCGCCTAATAAATCTTTCTTTTTAGGCCTAGGTGTTAATGCACTTTGAAAACTTGCCTGGTGACCAAATTGAATACTTGGTACATTTTTAAATTTACAAGCAAGTGATGTAATAGATTCAAAATCGTTTAAAACTAAATCGTATTTTTCAACAGGTAATTGTTTTGCCTCGTTCCAAATTCTTTTTAAAGAGAACTTTTTAAACATGGTATAATAATCGAGCTTTCCGCTATTGCCATAAAATAAACTTAAGCCCTTGCTAGAATATTTTACAGGCATGCCTACATTCAAATTTGCATTTTCGCCACTTAAAAAAATATCTACTTCGCCATATTGTTTTAAATAAGGCAATATTTGAATAGCCCTACTAATATGTCCATTCCCGGTTGCTTGTACAGCGTATAATATTTTCATTTATTCAATTTTAAAATTGCATTTCTCTAGAGTGTAAAAAATATGCAACCTCATTGGTTAACACATTCAACTCAGGCAATTTTTTATTTTGTTTTTTAATATCAACTATTTTAGCGGCATAGGTTTTTTCTTGGTATTCATAAATATCCCAAGTGCCTTGATTGTATTCTAGTGCTGTTAGGTTTTCAATCCAATCGCCACTATTTAAATACATCACAGAACCTTTGTCGTTTGTAATTAATCTTTTTTGAGGCTGGTGTATATGACCGCAGATTACATAATCGTATCCTTTTTCAATAGCCAATTCTGCTGCAGTATGTTCAAAATTTCCAATCCAAGAAACAGCTTTTTTCACACTGTTTTTTACACGTTTACTCAAGCTCATTTTTTCTCTACCCAATAAGCGCAATACAAAATTGATAGCACTATTAACCATAATCAACATATCGTATCCATGCCCACCTAGTTTTGCTATAATTTTTGCAGATCCTTTAGTAGTGGCATCAAATACATCTCCGTGAAAAATCCATGTTTTTTTACCGTCTAAATCCAATACTAATTTATCGGTCAATTGTAGGTTGCCCATTTGTAAATCGCTGTATCTTCTGAGGGCTTCGTCGTGATTGCCAGTAATATAAACCACCCTGGTGCCATTACTTAACATGCTAAAAATCTCTTTAATAACTTGCATGTGCGCTACAGGAAAATAGCTTTTTTTAAATTGCCAGATATCAATAATGTCGCCGTTTAAAACAAGCAACTTAGGAGAAATACTTTTTAAATAGTTTACCGCTTCTTGTGCATGACATCCAAACATGCCTAGATGTAGATCACTTAAAACAACTACATCTAATTTTCTTTTGTCCATACAACTTGGTTTTCCAAAATAACCAAACCAATATGACCAAATTATTAAGTTTAGATTACCAAATTGTCAAAAAAAGGGAAGGTTCTATTGGATTCGATTTGCCCTTTTTAAAAGAATTAAGCAAATAATTACCTTTTAAAACAAGAATTGCTATTGAAAAGCCCAATGAATGAAGCAGATTTACTTTATTTTCAAATAATTTTAAAGTAATTAAAGTTAATAGGATATGCAACTTATTCCCGCTAATATTTATTCAGCACTAAATGAGCCTTTTGTTTTAACGGATGAGCAAAAGCAATTCTTTGCAAAAAATGGGTTTATCAAAATCAAAAACGTTTTTTCAAAAGCAGTAATTGATTTCATGGATACTGAAATTTCTAATGAAGTGAATCGGCTAAATAAGCAGCAATTAGCAATGGAAGACAGAGATACTTACGGCAAAGCATTTTTACAAATAATGAATATTTGGAGAAATTCCGAACTAGTAAAAGAAATTGTATTTGGAAAACGCCTTGCCAAAATTGCTACTGAATTATTAGGTGTTTCTGGAGTAAGGCTTTATCACGATCAAGCATTATATAAAGAACCTAGTGGCGGACATACGCCTTGGCATGCAGATCAATATTATTGGCCCATTGGTACAGATAGAACAGTAACAGCATGGATTCCTTTACAAGCAACTCCTCTACATTTAGGCCCTTTGGAATTTTGTGCGCAAAGTTTTCAGTTAACAGAAGGGAGAGACAAACAAATTAGTGATGAGAGCGAATCCTTTTTAGCAAACACCCTAGCCAATTCAGGCTTTGAACATGTAGTAGAAGCATTTGATTTAGGCGAAATAAGTTTTCATATGGGATGGTTATATCATAGAGCTGGTCCAAATCTATCTCAGCAAATGAGAAAGGTAATGACCATGATTTATATGGATAAAGAGAGTACACTACAATCCCCAAAAAACCACAACCAACAAGCAGATTGGGATACTTGGTGCCCTGGTGCCAAAATTGGAGAGGTTATTGATACTGTGCTTAACCCAATTTTGTTTCAATAAAATTTAATTAACCCATAACTCCCTCATAATCAACATACCTAAAACGTTATAGTAGAATATCCCAATTCTTTTAACCATTACCGAACTTGTAACTTATTTTATCATTAAATTTATCCTCACTTTAAATTTAAAACGTTTAAAAATTTGAAGGATACATTCATCTACAAAACAAGTTTATGATTAAAAATGGTTTATTGTCATTGCTGCTTTTGCTTACACTCCAATTAAGCGCACAAACACGTGTATTGGTTTTTTCAAAAACCGCAGCATTTCGTCATGGTTCCATTAAAGTTGGTAAACCAGCCTTAATAGAATTAGGTAAAGCAAATGGAATTTCAGTAGACACTACAGAAGATGCGTCTGTGTTTACCGAAGACAATTTAAAAAAATATAATGCCGTAGTATTCTTAAGTACTACTGGAGATATTTTAAATATGTACCAACAAGCAGCATTTGAAAGATACATGCAAGCAGGTGGGGGATATGTAGGCATACATGCTGCAACTGATTGCGAGTATACATGGCCTTGGTACGGAAAGTTATCTGGCGCTTATTTTAAAAGTCATCCAAGCCAACAAATGGCAAAGTTGGTAGTAAACGATAATACACATCCTAGCACCGCGCATTTGCCTGCAATTTGGGAGCGTTTCGACGAATGGTATAATTTTAAAAAAGCACCAGGCAATGAAGTGAAAGTGCTAATAAGTATCGACGAAAAATCATACAAGGGCGGCGAAAACGGTGCATCACATCCTATGGCATGGTACCACGATTATGATGGTGGACGCGCATTCTACACAGAGTTAGGTCATACCGACGAATCATTTGCCGATCCTGTTTATTTAAAACATCTATTAGGCGGCATTCAATATGCAATTGGTAATAAGCAACCATTAGACTATTCAAAAGCAACCTCTTTAATTCCTCCCGATGAAGATCGTTTTACCAAAAATGTATTAGCAGGAGGTATGTTTGATGAGCCAACAGAAATGACCATCCTTCCTAATTTTGATATTGTAATTATTCAGCGCAAAGGAGAAGTGATGTTCTATAGTAACACCACAAAAAAAGTTACGCAAGTTGCAAAACTGAATCTCTATCACCAATCAGGGGTGAAAGGCGTTAATGCAGAAGAAGGATTAATAGGTATTACAGCCGATCCTAATTACGCAACCAACCATTATATCTATTTAAATTATTCCTCTGCCGATACTGCGGCCAATAGGGTTTCACGATTTATTTTTAAAGATGGCAAACTAGATTTATCATCCGAGAAAAAAATTATTGATGTAGCCACAACTAGATTTATTTGTTGTCATACAGGTGGTTCATTGGCATTTGGACCTGACGGAAATTTATATATTTCATCGGGCGATAATACAACACCATTTAATCAACCCAATTCAAAATATGTATTGGATGGATTTGGACCAATAGACAATCGCGCCGGATTCGAACAATTCGATGGACGCAGAGGATCTAGTAATACCAACGATTTGCGCGGAAAAATTTTACGCATCAAAGTAAATCCAGATGCTAGTTATTCAATTCCTGAAGGCAATTTGTTTAAACCAGGAACGCCTAAAACACGCCCAGAAATTTATGCAATGGGTACTAGAAATCCATACCGTATTTCGGTGGATCGTAAAACAGGATTTGTTTATTGGGGAGATGTAGGCCCAGATGCATCAAATGATAAATTAGATGAGAAAGGTGCACGCGGATACGATGAGCTTAACCAAGCGCGTAAAGCAGGATATTTTGGATACCCATTATTTATTGGAAATAATTATCCGTATCGTCAATTCAATTACGAAACAGGTGCAGTGGGTGATTTCTTCGATCCTAAAAAACCAATGAACTTATCAAAAAATAATACTGGCTTAGTTGAATTACCTCCAGTTAGTCCTGCATTTATTTGGTATCCTTATGCCGCATCTCCTGATTTTCCAGAAGTAGGTACTGGCGGACGTAATGCAATGGCAGGGCCAATTTATTATCCAGAATATTATCCAAAAGCAACCCGTTACCCAGATTATTTTAATGGGAAACTAATGTTTTATGAATGGATAAGAGGATGGGTTAAAATGGTGTCGATGGATGCAGAGGGCAATTTTAAACAAATGGATCCATTCATGCCAAATACAAAATTCAATAGTGCTATTGATGCCGAACTAGGCCCAGATGGAAGAATTTATGTTCTAGAATATGGCACAGGTTGGTTTACAAAAAATCCTGATGCTGCAATATCTAGAATTGATTATAACGGCGGCAATAGAGCGCCTAAAGCAGTAATCAACATCAATAAATTATCTGGCACTTTACCATTAACTATCAAAGCAGATGCAACAGGTTCTATAGATCCAGACAATGATGCGCTAACTTATGTTTGGAGTTTTGGAAAAACAATTAAAACAACAAAAACGCCTACCACTTCATTTACATTTACAACACCAGGCGAATACCGTATTAATGTTACTGTAAAAGATGCAAAAGGTGCAGCAACAAAAAGTGAAGTGATTAGTGTTTATGCAGGTAATGAATCACCAGTTGTAGATGTAACCATTTCAAAAGACCACAACTTTTATTATCCAGGACAGCCTGTTAAGTATGCTGTAAATGTAAAAGACAAAGAAGACGGATCTACCGAAAAAGGCGGCATCGATAAAAAATCAATTTATGTAAAAGTTGATTATTTAAATGGACCCGATAAAGCACAAGTAGTAGGGCATCAAATAATGTCTTCAATAATGGAAGGCAGAAATTTAATTGCAACACTTGATTGTAAATCTTGCCACAAAGAAGCAGAAAAATCTATAGGACCATCCTTTAAAATGGTTGCAGCAAAATACAAAGACGATGCAAAATCAAAAACCTATTTAGCCAATAAAATTGTAAAAGGAGGAAGTGGTGTTTGGGGTGAAGTAGCCATGGCGGCACATCCAAACTTAAAGCAAGACGAGTTAGATATGATTGTTGAATACATTTTAAGTGTAGACAAAAAGAAAACAGCTTCATTGCCTGCTAGTGGAACTATCACACCTACAGAGCAAGATATGGGTCCAGGTAATTTAATGCAAATTACCGCAACCTATACCGACAAAGGAGGTCCTGGCATTAAACCATTAAGCACTACCAATACCACCACATTAAGAAGCGCTTTAATCATTATGCCAACAAGCACAGCTGCTTCAAGTGTAGATGTTAAAGGATGGCGAGAACACCGTGCAGCATTTGTTAATGGTGAAGAAGGTTGGTTAGAATTTTCTGATATTAATTTAGACGGAATTAAATCAATTGAATTTGGATATGGTATTCCACAACAATTAGACAAAGGCTATGAATTAACCCTATACCAAGATAGACCAAGACCAACAGGCACAAAAATTGGCGAACTTAAATTAGCCAATGCAACCAGTACCATGTTTAGTAAATCTGAAGTAGTGTTAGAAAACGTAAAACCAGGTCCGCATAAATTGTATATCAAATTCTTAAAAGTAGACAAAGCCGAAGTGCACCGTTTAGCAGTGATTAATATGAGGCTAATACAAAAGGATAAATAAATATCAATAAGCATCATTTTAAAAGCGGCTGTATCAAATGTGATACAGCCGCTTTTTTTATAGAGATGATTTGAGTTTTTAACCGATCTAAAAAATAGGGCCTGTTCAGATTATTTGATAAAATCTTTTCAGTTACCAATTACAATTATTACAAAATCACTTAATAATTTAGTTCTATAAATAACTGTAATAAAAGTAAGGGTGCAGTTCTTTAATAATTCGGGTAATATTTTATTTTTTTAAGTTGTCTAATTAGTTAACTTTGTTTTTTTATGAATCGTATTGTAATTGTTTATAAAAGATACTTTTTAGACTTTTATGAAATACAAAATTCAGATGTTCAAAAGAAGATAGAATGGACTTTGAACTTGATTCAAGTTACAAGTCAGATTCCAGAAAAATATTTCAAACATTTAGAAGGAACAGTTGGGTTGTTTGAAATTAGAGTGGAAGTGTCTGGAAATATATTTAGAATATTTTGCTTTTTCGACAAAGGGAATCTTGTGGTGCTTGGAAATGGATTTCAAAAAAAGACTCAAAAAACACCAAAAAAAGAAATTGAAAAGGCTTTAAGAATAATGGAGGATTATAAAAATGAAAACAAAAAAAATTAAAAATATTAGCACCTTAAATGAATTACTTGATACCAAGTACGGTAAAAAAGGGAAGCCCGCAAGAGATTCCTGGGAACAAGAATTTGAAACATTTCGTTTAGGGGTTTTATTAGAAGAAGCTCGTTTAAAGTTAGGAATGACTCAACAAGAACTTGCAGACAAATGCGGCACCAACAAAGCATATATTTCTAGAATTGAAAACAATGCATCTGATATTAGGTTGTCTACTTTAATGAGAATCATTCAAAAAGGATTTGGCGGACAACTGAAACTCTCACTACACTTATAACAATTCTCCTTTTAATTTTTCCAATCTAATGCATCTGCTCCTTTGCCAATAACAGGAAAAGCACTAATGCGCAAACGGGCTGCACCCATTGGTAATAGGGTAACAGTTTCAACCGACGATGTGCTTTTTATTGGGCTCATAGATAATACGCCACAAAGGCCGTACTGATCAATTTTCCAGTTGGGAATTTGTTGTGCTTTTGTTTTAATTATAATTGGACATGCGCTTTGCGTAAAAGGAAAATTATCTTTTGGCCATGGCTTTTTTTCAATAGAGAAAGCGTTGCTAATATTCTTTTGATCAAATACTAATCCATAATTCCATGCACTTGTAGGATGAATTTCATAAGAAGGCCATGCATTAATATCAGCGCCTTTCTGCCATTTAGAATCGCGTATAGCAGTTGCATCGCTTTTTGCTTTAATATATTCTTCCCCAATTTTTAATGAAAAAGTTAATGGCCCGTAATTAACACTCACGCTGTTTTTATTTTCTTTCCATTCTTTTACACGAACCTTCATGGTTAGTTGTAAAGTAATTTCATCGCCTTCTTTCCACATCCTATTTATTCGAACATATTTAGACGCCAATGGTTGCACTGTAACTTTATGTTGGTTAATGCTAATAGAGGCATTATTACACCACTGCGGAATGCGCAAATAGAATGGAAATTCTACTGCAGTTTTTGTGTGAAAAACAAAACTAATTTTATCTTCAAAAGGATAATTGGTTTTTTCATCAATACTAATATTTGTTCCATTA
>CAIKZP010000082.1 GCA_903831935.1 uncultured Bacteroidota bacterium
AATGTTTTTTTATTTTGTTTGATATCTCCACCAACTTCTTTTCCAAATTTTTCGGGATCACCAAATGCATCTAAATAATCGTCTTGAATTTGAAACGCAATTCCCAAGTTTTTTCCGAACGCATATAAATGGTCTCTATTATGTGCACTAGCACCGCCTAAAATTGCCCCAAGTTCTAAACTAGCGGCAAGCAAAACCGAGGTTTTCAAGCCAATCATTTCAATATACTCTTCCAAAGAAACGATTGCTTGTTTTTCAAAATCCATGTCTAATTGCTGGCCTTCACATACTTGCTTAGCCGTAACATTAAACAGTTGTAAAATTGAATGAATATGCGCAGCGTTAATTTTATTCAAGTATTCATACGACTGAATCATCATTACATCGCCAGTTAATAATGCCGTGCTTTCGCCGTATTTTTTGTGTACGGTTTCCATACCGCGTCTTAATGAGGCAGCATCCATTATATCGTCGTGAATTAAAGTAAAATTGTGAAACAGTTCAATGGCAGTTGCCACATGATAGGCATCAGGATGAATGGCATCAAATAGTTCATTGCCCATTAAACACATTACTGGTCTAATACGTTTGCCGCCTAATGCTAAAAAGTATTCGCCTGGATCATATAAACTAGCAGGAGAAGCCGGGAAATGTCTTCCAGCAAAATGTTCAGAAAAGGAGCTGATTAATTCTTTAAATGAATGCATACTACAAACCTAAATACATTATCAATTAGTTCAAACAAAAATTGCCAACTTATTAAATGACTTCTAAGGCAAATCCGACAATTGAAAAAGGGTGTCTACAAAAGCATCCTTGTCAAATAAAATCAGGTCTTCTATTTTTTCACCCACGCCAATATATTTTACCGGAATTTTAAATTGATTCGCAATAGCCAATACTACACCACCTTTGGCAGTGCCGTCTAATTTGGTAATTGACAAAGCAGTCACTTCTGTGGCTGCTGTAAACTGTTTTGCTTGTTCAACAGCATTTTGACCGGTAGATCCATCCAATACCAACATTACTTCGTGTGGGGCATCTGGAATTATTTTTTGAATGACTCTTTTAATTTTGCTTAATTCTTCCATTAAATACAGCTTATTGTGTAACCTTCCTGCTGTATCAATCAACACTACATCTGCCTCACGTGCAACGGCACTGGCAACCGTATCGTATGCAACTGCGCTAGGATCTGACCCCATGGCTTGCTTAACAATTGGTACGCCCACACGCTCACTCCAAATAGTTAACTGATCTACCGCCGCTGCTCTAAAAGTATCTGCAGCACCCAATACCACACTCATTCCCGCTGCTTTATAATGATGGGCTAATTTTCCTATGGTGGTTGTTTTGCCAACGCCATTCACACCTACTACTAAAATAACATAGGGCTTCTTTCCTTCGGGTACCGTAAAGCTTTTGTAAGATTGTTCTGGCGCATCTACCAAAACCGCTTTTATTTCTTCTTTTAAAATAGTGCTTAGCTCAGCCGCATTCAGGTATTTATCGGCCTTAGCCCTTTTTTCAATTCTTTCAATAATTTGAATAGTTGTTTCTATGCCAACATCTGCACCTACCAATGCCTCTTCTAAATCGTCTAAAACCGATTCGTCAATGGTTGTTTTACCAGCGATCGCTTTGGTGATTTTTGCTAGAAATCCTTCCTTGGTTTTTTGTAAACCTTGGTCAAGACTTTCTATTTCTTTCTTACCAAACAACTTTCCTAAGAAACTCATGATGACTTTTTTATATACCGAACTTGAATTTAATCAATTCTTACTAGCGTTTTACGCCTAGTAAATAAATACAAAAAGCTTTCCCGGTAAAAGGGAAAGCTTTTTAATATATTAGTGTTAACCAATTATTTCTCAGATAAGAAATCTTTGACTTTATCCTTGTGTATAATAGCTTCCTTGAAAGTATATGCACCAGATTTAGGGCTTCTTACGGCCTTAATCACTTTAGTCCAGTTTTTTGCCTCGGCAGAAGCCTTAGCATCTTTAATTTTAGCGTTTTTTGAAGCTGCTTTTGCCATGACTATTTAATTTCTTTATGAACGGTTACTTTTTTAAGAATTGGGTTATACTTTTTCAACTCAATACGCTCAGGCGTATTTTTCTTATTCTTTTTAGTGATATAACGACTTGTGCCCGCCATTCCACTGGTTTTGTGCTCTGTACATTCCAGGATTACCTGAACCCTGTTACCTTTCTTTGCCATTGTATTAGGTAGTTTTCTTTGTTAATAGTTAGATTGAATCTGTTAGTAGAATCTTCAATTAGATTTTAGATCCTTTCAATCTTAATTCTTTAATTACGGTTGATAAACCATTTTTGTTAATCGTTCTCAAAGCATCTGTAGACACTTTAAGTGATACCCAACGGTCTTCTTCTGCAAAAAAGAAACGCTTTGTTTGTAAATTAGGCAAGAAACGACGTTTGGTTTTAATGTTTGAGTGAGAAACACTATTTCCTGTTTGTGGTTTTTTACCTGTAACCTGACATACTCTTGCCATGACTCTATTTTTTTCGGACGGCAAAGGTAGGGAAAAACTGCAAAATACCAATACCAAAATCCCTTTTTTTAAATAATTTATACACAAAACGGGTGAAACCACTCTTGGCGCCCATTCTAGTGCTCGTTTTCCGCATTTTAGAACCGCAAACTTAGGCCTAATTAATGGGATTCGCCCATCAAATAAGCAATTCCTACATTAACTATACAATTCTTCTCTTAATTCCTTTACCCTAGCGTCTTCCATATACTCATCAAAAGTCATTAATCGATCAATGATTCCTTTTGGTGTTAATTCTATAATTCTATTGGCTACGGTTTGAATAAACGTATGGTCATGAGAAGTTATCATTACAACCCCAGGAAAAGTTTGACATCCTTCGTTAAAGCTTTGAATACTTTCAAGGTCTAAGTGATTGGTAGGTTGGTCTAAAATAACCACATTAGGGTTCTGCAACATCATTCTACTAACCATACAGCGCACTTTCTCTCCCCCGCTCAATACATTGGTTTTCTTTGATATATCATCTCCACTAAACAACATCTTACCCAAAAAACCACGAATAAATGGTTCGTCGGCATCAGTAACATGTGGTGGAACATATTGGCGTAACCAATCCATTAAGGTAAGTCCTTCGGTAAAAAATTCGTTATTCTCAACTGGCAAATAGGCTTTAGTGATAGTAGTACCCCATTCTATTTTACCAGATTCAATGGGTTGATTTTCGGTAATTGCTTCAAAGAAACTGGTTACTGCTAATGGATCCCTACTTAAAAAAGCAATTTTTTCGCCTTTGTTTAGGCTAAAAGTTACTTTGTCGAATAGTTTTCTGCCATCAACTGTTTTGCTCAAATTTTCTACATTCAAAATTTGATTACCTACTTCACGCAATGGTTGAAAAATAATGCCAGGGTATTTTCTATTAGATGGCTCAATCTCTTCAATAGTAAGCTTTTCCAATGCTTTTTTACGAGAAGTGGCTTGTTTACTCTTTGATGCATTTGCAGAGAAACGAGCAATAAAATCTAATAATGCTTGGCGCTTTTCTTCGTTCTTTTTGTTCTTATCATTTATCTGACGACTCATTAATTGCGATGACTCGTACCAAAAAGTATAATTGCCCGTAAATGTTTTAATTTTTGAACGATCCACATCCGATACATGCGTACAAATGGTATCTAAAAAGTGACGATCGTGACTCACTACCAATACAATGTTTTCGTAATCGGCTAAAAAGTTCTCTAACCATCCAATGGTTTCAATATCCAATCCGTTGGTAGGCTCATCTAATAATAAAATATCTGGATTCCCAAATAAAGCCTGAGCCAATAAAACCCGCACTTTAAAATTACTTGGAATGTCTTGCATTAAACTTTGGTGTAATTCTTCTTTTACACCTAAGCTGCTTAATAAAGTACCCGCACTGCTTTCTGCTTCGTATCCACCCATCTCGCCAAACTCACCTTCTAATTCACCTGCTTTCATACCATCTTCTTCGGTAAAATCGGCTTTGGCATAAATAGCATCTCTTTCGTGCATCACGTCCCACAAGTGTTTGTGGCCCATAAGCACCGTATTTAAAACAGTACAAGTGTCGAACTCAAATTGATTTTGCTTTAACACGGCCATTCTCTCGCCCTTAGAAATTTCTACCGTGCCTTTGTTTGGCTCAATCTCTCCGCTTAAGATTTTTAAAAACGTAGATTTCCCAGCCCCATTTGCTCCAATTACCCCATAACAATTTCCCTTGATGAAATTAATATTCACTTCATCAAATAATACCCTTTTGCCATAAGCTAGGGTGATATTTCTTGCACTAATCATTTTGTATTACTGTTTTTCAGGCGGCAAAAGTAATACTTAGTCGTGGATTTTTTTTAATTGCACAATCAGAACTATTAAAAAGGCGCAGAATTCTAGTTACATTTAGTTTTTAAACTGAATCTATGCAAGAAAAAAACGCCAATCAGGCTTCAAGAAGGGCTTTTATTAGAAATATTTCTTTTGCGAGTGTTGTATTATTAAATGGATCTATTAATCCACTGTCGGCAAGTTCGGTTTTTAACCTTCGCAAGAAAGTGCTGTTAAGATTCGTAGTAGCATCAGATGCGCATTACGGACAACCAGACACACCTTACGAAGCAATGATGCTTGATATGATTAGTAAAGTGAACCAATTTCACCAATCAAACCCGCTTGATTTTACCGTCATTAATGGCGATATTATTCATAACGAAAAACGATTTTTACCTGAGGCAAAAGAAAAATTAACTGGCTTGAATATGCCATGGTATGTAACTCGCGGCAACCACGATATGGTTACTGAAGCATATTGGAAAGAGGTATTTGGAACTCCTTTGAACAATGATTTTGCAACAAAAAATATTGGCATTATTTTAGGCGACACTTCTAATGAAAAAGGCGATTATCTTTCTCCAAATTTGGTTTGGTTAAAAGAAAAATTAGAGGCGCACAAACACAGCAAACAGGTTTTATTATTCCTACATATTCCACAAGCAAAATGGACAAAAAATGGCGTAGACAGTCCCGCATTTTTTGAATTGATTCGAAAATATCCAAACCTTAAAGCGGTGTTTCACGGACACGAACACGACCAAGACGGCGTAACTATGGACAACGGTGTTCCCTTCTTTTTTGACGCACATATTGGCGGAAATTGGGGCACTAAATACAAAGGATTTAGAGTAGTAGAATTAATGAAAGATGGTACGCTTGTTACTTACATGATGAACCCTACCAACAAAATAAATGAAGTAAGTATTTAAAGAAAATATTTACCATGCTGCCCTTGCTGTTGGATGACTATCTAGTGCAATAAAATCTTGTTCTTGATACTTGTAAAACGCAGTCATAGCAATCATTGCAGCGTTATCTGTACAATATTCAAAAGAGGGCACAAATGTTTTCCATCCATGTTTAACACCCATTGCTTGTAATTCATTACGGAGTCCGCTGTTGGCACTTACACCACCAGCCAAACAGACTTGCTTTACGCCAGTTTGAACAACAGCTTTCTTAACTTTTTTCAATAAAATAGTTACAATCGTATGCTGTATAGATGCACATAAATCATTTCTATTTTCAAGTATAAATTCAGGTGTTTGTTTTTGTAAAAAATATAAGACAGATGTTTTTAATCCGCTAAATGAAAAATTCAAATTAGGAATTTGCGGCTCTGCAAAACCAAACTTCAAAGGATTGCCTAGTTTGGCATATTGGTCAATTAATGGACCTCCAGGATAAGGTAACCCCAAAAGTTTTGCCGACTTGTCAAATGCCTCTCCTGCTGCATCATCAATGGTCTCTCCTAATATGGTTAAATTGAGTGGTGATGTAGCCAAAACAATTTGTGTATGTCCACCACTAACGGTTAAACATAAAAAAGGAAAATCGGGTTTATCATTACCTATTAAATTAGCCAATACATGCGCCTGCATATGGTGTACCGCTATAAGTGGTTTATTGAGTGCCAGCGCCAATGATTTTGAAAACTGTGCTCCTACTAATAAGCTACCAATTAATCCTGGTGCTTGGGTAAATGCAATGGCCGAAATTTTAGCCAAACGCTCTGTATTAGATAATGTTTTAAAGGCTTCTGCTAATGCAATATCTACAACAGGAACAATGTTTTGCATATGTGCTCTGCTTGCCAATTCTGGCACTACGCCTCCATATTGTTCGTGTATCGATTGCGTGGCAATACTATTAGATAAAATAACCCCATCGCAACATACGGAAGCCGCTGTTTCGTCGCAGGATGATTCTATTGCTAAAATGCAGATGGAGTCCAAATAAATTATTTTGTTCGGATAGCTACTACCGGATCCATTTTTGCAGCAATTGATGCAGGAATGATTCCAGAAATAATACCCAAAATGATACAAATGCTTAAAGCCAGTGTAATGATTTTGGGTGCAATATAAATAGGGAAAGGCAAAACACTACTTAAACCAATTGCCAATAACCATACAAAAAATAATCCTAGTAAACCACCAATGATGCATAAAAAGGCAGATTCCAATAAGAACTCAGTTAGAATAGTACTTTTTTTGGCTCCCATTGCTTTCTTTAATCCTATTTGACTAGTACGTTCCCTAACTGTAACAAACATAATATTCGCTACCCCAAAAGCTCCTACTATCAAACTCAATCCTGCAATGGCCCATCCTCCTGCAGTTACTTTTCCAAAAAAGCCATTAATCTGTTCACTGAACATCGACACATCATTACAAGAAAAATTGTCTTCTTGTGTAGGGCTCAACCTACGCAGTTGACGCATGATGCCCGTTAATTCGTCTTGTAAAGCTTTAGAAGCTATACTAGACTTGCCTTGTACCAATATTTTTGGACTACTAAAGTCAGGGTTATATATACTTGCAAAATATCTATAAGGAACCATGGTACAGATATCATAATTAAATCCGTCTCCCATGCTCTGTCCTTGCTTTTTTATTACACCCACTATAATTAAACGCTTGCCATTATAAGTCAATTCATTTCCCAATGCAGTTTCTGGATTGCCAAATAATTCAGTGGCCACTCTATTTCCTATTACGCACATAGGTGTTCCCCTAGTAAATTCCGATTCATTTAAATACCTGCCATAAGCAATCTCTATTGTTTGAATTTTATTGAATTCTTCAGATATTCCATACAACCCAACACTATTTAATACATTGTCTCTATAGCTGACATTAATATTTGATTCCACAAAAAAGGTAGCATTAGCAGTTAGTTGACTCTTATCACGAATCATTTTCATTTCTGAATAACGCATTGGTGGACGCTTCACATATTTCCACCAAGGATAATCTGGTCCGCCCATATATACCCATTTGTCTATATAAATGGTATTACTTCCCAAAGACTTAATATCGTTTTGCACTTTCTGCTCTAAACTATCAACAGTTGCCAATACCCCAATGATGCAAAAAATACCAATCGTAATGCCAAAAAGCGACAAGAAAGTACGGAGTTTGTTCACACGCAATTCTTGCAGCGCCATTTTGAAACTATTCCAAAGAATACTTAACAGTTTTAACATGATTCAAATGTAAGTCAGGAATTTGCATCAATGCGCTGTTTTTTATGTGAGCGGTTATATGACTGTTCAAGTATTCTTGACAATTATAGAAAGTTGGGTTCTACTAAATAAAAATAGTTGCTGAATTTTAAAACAAAGGCCTGATTTTGTTGTATTTCAATTTAATTACTGCGAAATAGTAGATTTTAAACATTGGCATTGCTCGATGTATTATTTTTGCACCGATTTTCAAATATAAACTTGCATTATGACCTGGAAACAAGTCTTCACATCATCGGTAGGAAAGAAATTAGTGATGGGTTTTACCGGCATTTTTCTTATCCTTTTCTTAATTGTACACGCAGGATTGAATGCCTGTATTTGGGCCAACGACGGCGGTATAATGTTCAACAAAGGCGCACATTTCATGGGTGCTAATGTAGTTCCCCGTATTTTAGAAATTGGCTTATTTGCTGGATTATTACTGCACATTATTCAAGGTTTACTATTAGAACTTTCTAACAGAAGTAAACGTGGAGTAGCGTATGCCAAAGACTTTGGCAATGTTGGCAGTAAATGGTATAGCAGAAGTATGGCTTTATTAGGAACACTAGTATTGTTGTTTTTGATTCTGCATTTATCGCATTTTTGGTTTCCCAATCGTTCTAATCAAAACTTTGTTTTGGGCGAAGAAATCGATTTGTATGCAAGAATGAAATTGACTTTTTCTGAACTATGGGTGGTAGTAGTATATGTACTAGGATGTTTGTCTTTGGGATACCACTTAGCACACGGCTTTCAAAGTGCATTTAAAACAATAGGTGTTCATAATAAGCGCTACCATTTGATGTTAACTAGTTTAGGCTTAGGCTTTTCAGTTATTATCACATTGGCTTTTGCCATGATGCCCATTAGTTTTTATTTGGGATGGCTTAATTAATAAAAGAATATTCTAATCATAGTAAATATTGCTAGGTATGTTAGATGCGAAAATCCCTGCGGGGCCTTTAGACGATAAATGGACAGATTATAAAGGACATTGTAAATTGGTAAACCCTGCCAATAAAAGAAAGCTAGAAGTAATTATTGTAGGAACCGGATTAGCTGGTGCTTCTGCTGCAGCCTCATTGGGTGAATTAGGCTACAAGGTAAAAGCATTTTGCTTTCAAGATTCTCCAAGACGCGCGCATTCAATTGCAGCACAAGGAGGTATCAATGCAGCAAAAAACTATCAAAATGATGGTGATAGTGTTTTTCGTTTATTCTACGACACTATTAAAGGTGGTGACTACCGTGCGCGTGAAGCAAACGTACATCGCTTGGCTGAAGTGAGTGTAAACATCATTGACCAATGCGTGGCACAAGGTGTTCCATTTGCTAGAGAATATGGAGGTCTACTAAGCAACCGCTCATTTGGAGGAACACAAGTACAAAGAACATTTTATGCGGCAGGTCAAACTGGTCAGCAATTATTAATAGGTGCATACCAAGCTTTAGAGCGTCAGGTTGCACTAGGCAATGTAACAATGTATGCGCGTCACGAGATGTTGGAGATTGTAAAAATCGATGGCAAAGCACGTGGTATTATTGCACGTAATTTAATTAACGGCGAACTTGAAAAACATTTCGGCCATGCAGTATTATTATGTACTGGTGGATATGGTAATGTATTTTATTTGTCAACCAATGCCATGGGTAGCAATGTTACCGCAGCTTGGAAAGCACACAAAAATGGCGCAACATTTGCAAATCCTTGCTTTACACAAATTCACCCAACATGTATTCCAGTTAGTGGCGACCACCAATCTAAACTAACCTTAATGTCTGAATCATTACGTAATGATGGCAGAATTTGGGTGCCAAAAGAAAAAAATGATACTAGAAAAGCAATAGATATTCCAGAAGAAGAACGCGACTACTATTTAGAAAGACGCTACCCTGCTTTTGGAAACTTAGTACCACGCGACGTTGCGTCGAGAGCCGCTAAAGAAAGATGTGATGAAGGATATGGTGTTGGAACAAGCAAACAAGCAGTATACCTAGACTTTGCCGATGCCATTATTCGTTATGGTAAAATTGAAGCAGGTAAAGAAGGCAATGACAATTTAAGTAAGCAAGAAATTATAGTTTTAGGTAAAGAAGTAGTCAAAGAAAAATACGGCAACCTATTTGATATGTACGAAAAAATTACTGGTGAGAACCCGTATGAATTTCCAATGCGTATTTATCCTGCGGTACACTATACCATGGGTGGCTTATGGGTTGATTATGAATTACAAACAACGGTTCCTGGATTGTATGCATTGGGTGAAGCTAATTTTAGCGAACATGGTGCCAATCGGTTGGGTGCTTCTGCATTAATGCAAGGTTTGGCCGATGGTTATTTTGTAGTGCCTTATACCCTAGGCAATAATTTGGCGGATGATATTTATAGCAAAGCCATTGAAACAACTCACCCTGCATTTGAAGCGGCAGAAAAAGAAGTATCCGATCGCATCAACCAATTAATGAATATCAAAGGCACACAAACTGTTGAAAGTTTTCACAAACGCCTTGGAAAAATCATTTGGAATAAATGCGGAATGGCGCGTAACAAAGAAGGTTTAGAAGAAGCTATTAGAGATGTACAAGCGCTTAAAAGAGAATTCTGGAGTGATGTACGTATTCCTGGCAGTATCAATGAAATGAATCCTGAATTAGATAAAGCAAATCGTGTTGCAGACTTTATTGAGCTAGGAGAATTAATGTGTATTGATGCACTAGCACGTGAAGAAAGTTGCGGTGGACATTTTAGAGAAGAGTACCAAACACCTGAAGGAGAAGCATTGCGCGATGATGTGAATTTCATGCACGTTGCAGCTTGGGAATACAAAGCAGAACACGAATGGACTTTACACAAAGAACCATTGGTATATGATGTTGTAAAACCATCGCAACGCTCATATAAATAATTGGATCTTTTTTACTATTGACATTAAATTGTATCAACGACAAATTTTATAGAATGGAACATACGCACATGAATCTTACCGTTAAAGTGTGGAGACAAAAA
>CAIKZP010000083.1 GCA_903831935.1 uncultured Bacteroidota bacterium
AAACACCTGAAGGAGAAGCATTGCGCGATGATGTGAATTTCATGCACGTTGCAGCTTGGGAATACAAAGCAGAACACGAATGGACTTTACACAAAGAACCATTGGTATATGATGTTGTAAATCCATCGCAACGCTCATATAAATAATTGGACCTTTTTTACTATTGACATTAAATTGTATCAACGACAAATTTTATAGAATGGAACATACGCACATGAATCTTACCGTTAAAGTGTGGAGACAAAAAAATAACCTTGATAAAGGTGGTTTTGAAAGTTATCCCGTAAAGGATATTTCGTCTGAAATGAGTTTTCTTGAAATGATCGATGTACTGAACGAACAATTGATTCGTGATGGCGGAAATCCTATTGCATTTGACCACGACTGTCGCGAAGGTATTTGTGGAATGTGCTCAATGTATATTAATGGCAAACCACACGGACCTTGGCATGCCAATACTACCTGTCAATTGCATATGCGTGCATTCAAAGACGGAGATACAATTGTTGTAGAACCTTGGAGAGCAAATGCATTTCCTGTTATTAAAGACTTAATGGTAGATCGTTCTGCGTTCGACCGTATTATTCAAGCAGGAGGCTATGTTAGCGTAAATACTGGTAATGCCGTTGATGGTAATTCATTGCCAATTAATAAAGACAAAGCAGATGCTTCATTTGCAGCAGCCATGTGTATTGGTTGTGGTGCTTGTGTTGCGGCTTGTAAAAATAGTTCTGCTATGCTTTTCTTAAGTGCAAAAGTGTCGCATTTGGCTTTATTACCACAAGGAGATCCTGAACGCAAATCTCGTGTAATGAACATGGTTGCGCAAATGGATAAAGAAGGATTCGGTGCCTGTACCAATACTGGAGCTTGTGAAGCAACTTGTCCTAAAGAAATATCAATTAGTAATATTGCACGCCTAAACCAAGAGTATATACTTGCAGGTTTTACTGCCGATAAATAACTGATTTAATAAAATTTATAAAAAAACTGTAACCTTGTGTTGCAGTTTTTTTGTTTTAAACCTACCCTATTTTAAATGGCCAATCATTATTTTCAGTTCAAACAATTTACGGTACAACAAGAACACTGTGCCATGAAAGTTTGCACCGATGCTTGTTTGTTTGGCGCATGGGTTGCAGCACAAATAAAAACAGATTCATTAGTTGCTACAAATGAATCTATACTAGATATTGGCACGGGTACTGGCTTACTTTCACTAATGCTTGCACAACAAATTATTACAACAATAGATGCTATAGAAATTGATGCAGCTGCAGCAAAGCAAGCAGCAGAAAATTTCAATGCAGCATCTTTTAAACCGAACATTCAAGTCATGCATGCAAATGCAAAAGAATATTCAGCAGAAAAAAAATACGCATTCATTATTTCTAATCCGCCTTTTTTTGAAAACGATTTAATGTCTGGGAATACTAAAAAGAATTTGGCACTACATAGCACCGAATTAACCCTAGAGAACCTAGTAAACATTATTGCTAATAACCTTACTATAACGGGATCCTTTGCATTACTAATACCTTATTTTAGAAAAGATTATTTAATAGCATTGGCTTTAAAAAACGGATTCCATTTATTGCGCGATTTGTCTGTAAAACAAACACCCAAACATGCTTTTTTTAGAAGCTGTTTAGTTTTTGGACGCACAATAAAAACCCCGTTATTTGAAGAAATAATCATTCAAAATAACGGGGTGTATACAGAACAATTTTCGGCCTTATTACAGCCTTATTATTTAGCGTTGTAGAATTAGTACCCTAATCCCCAATCTCTTCCTTTCATAATTGCAGGCACACCTTCTGCTATCCATTTTGCGGGTTTATCGCCCTTTAATAAATAATCAAAAAACTGTTGTTCCCGAATTTGAATGTCTTTTTTATTGCGTCGTTCTATTAAATTATGCGCTTCATTATTATAGTCTAATAACCAAACTTTTTTACCGAGTCTGCGCATACCTGTATACATCTCAATGCCTTGGTACCAAGGCACTGCATCGTCTGCATCATTGGCCATTACTACTAATGGTGTTTTTACTTTTGGCAAAGAAAATAAGGCAGAGTTTTCAATGTATAAATTAGGTTTTTCCCAAAGTGTTGCACCAATTCTACTTTGTGTTTTTTCGTATTGAAACTGACGGTTCATACCAGATCCCCATCGAATACCACCGTAAGCACTTGTCATATTGGCTACAGGTGCACCTGCCCAAGCTGCGGCATATAAATTGGTTTTAGTAATTAAATACACAATCTGATATCCTCCCCAACTTTGTCCTTGCAAACCAAGTTTAGTGCTGTCTACATAGCCTTGTTTTACTACTGCTCTTGTACCACTTACAATATAATCGTAAGCACTTTGTCCTGGATAGCCTGTTTTGTACCAAATATCTGGCACAAATACAATGTATCCCCTACTCACAAAAAATGGAATATTTAATCGAGATGGGGTTGGTGATGGTGCTAGGTAAATGTATAAAGTATTATTGCTTCTTTCATAGAAATACACAATCATTGGATACTTCTTTTTAGGATCAAAATCTTCGGGTTTATAAATGATCCCTTCGGTTTCTTTTCCAGTATAAGCCTTCCATTTAAACAGTTCTGCTGTTCCCCAATTATAATTACTTTGTTGTGTATTCGGTTGATACAAAACCGCACCAGGAAGCATTGTAGCATCTGTAAAACTAGTTGCATTAAAATCAATTGCCCTGATATCTGCAGCGTGTTGATAGGTTTCTGCTCCATAACTTAACACCGCAGCATTTTTAGCTTTTAAAACGCCTGAAATCCTTGCTGGATAAGTAGCAGAAGGCGAAAACTGTTTTCCTAAAATATGCCATTGTAAGCCAGCAGCTTTATTGGTATTATTAAAAGCAGCAAATAATAATTGCTGTTCATTTTTAAAATACTTCTCGTCTTTGTCAATTGAAATATTTCTATAACTGATATTATTTTTTCTACCCAATCCTGCAGTGATACAAATTGCAGGACTAAGGCCAGTTGGGTCTACTTGCCAAATATCAAACTGGTCATAAATAAGAACGGCCGCATCGTTTTCAGTCCAACCCATAATTCCATAAGCATTCGGATCATCAGGCACATCGTTCTCTACATCATACAAAGGAAATTTAATGTCTTTTGCAATAGCTACCATTTGTTTGGTTTCGGCATTATATGAATTGTAATTACGCTTCTTCTCATCAAACATTAATAAATACTTACCTGTATAAGAAGGATAAACAGATCCCTTAAAACCCTTGGCTATAAAGGATTTCTCACCATTTACAGGATTTATTGTAACTAAATCATTCATACTATATCCTTGCCATTGAAAAGCAATTCTATTTCCTGAATCGGCCAAGGCGTAAAATGTTTTTCCATCGCCTTCATTGGTTTGTAAAATATTTCTAAAAGATAAATTGGCTAATTGTACAACTTTATTCTGATCAAAATCATAACGGGCTGTATACGATTTTCGCAAATCCATTTCTAAATTTTTCAATTGCATTGGTTGTATATAATCGTCGTTATAATGCCATACATCTACACTCACTCTTTCAAAATCGGGTAAGCTGGTATCCTTAACAGGCAAGATTGGCGATGTTCCAAAAAACAAACGCTTGCCTGATTTGCTAAAGCTAATTAGCGGCGTTTCACTAACTGTAAAATTTACTGGTATGCCTATTGATTTTTTGTTTACCAAACACTGTGCACTATCTACTCCATCTTTGTAATAAAACAGTTTATAAAATTTCTGCAATGCTTTTGCACTACTATCTGTTTCTGCCACAAATGCCACTTGCGTGCCAGCCTCGTCCATTCTATAACCCTTGGCATCATTGAATCCTACAAATATATTTTTAGAAAGATGGTTGATTAAATTTAATTTAGTTACCGATGCTTTAATAGTGGTATCGCCATTCTTTTTACTGGTTTCAGTTAGCAACACCGTTCCATTTTTATTGAAATAATACTCAGTAACTAATTTAATCGTTTGCTTTTCTGAAGAACGTAAATCTACCAACACCAAATCTGTTCCTTCTTCAATTGGGTCTTCGGTAGTTTTGGCAGAAGAAACTTTATTGTCGGGTTTTTTATTCTGTAAAACAGACACACCATTCACGCGTGCTTCCATTGCTTTTAAGCGAAGACTATCGGCTTTGTGAATTAAACTATCTGCCATAGATAGTAATAATTTTAATTGCGTGGCAGAGTCTACAATTGTTTTGGGTTTTGAAACATCTGGCAAAGATTTTTCTAATAAATAGGCCAACCAGTTTCCACTGTCTTCTGGAATTTTAAAATTCTTAACCCGTGCAACCTTAACCAAATTATCCTTACCTAATTCTAGATAAGCCAGCGTGTCTTTTGGAATATCTTCTGCTTTTTTCTTTTTAATTTTTGCATCCCTTGTATCTTTAAAACTGGGTTTGATTTTAAAGATCAGGTACTTACTGTCTTCTGTAATTTCTGCACCATAGCCACGAGGGAATTCTTTTTTGTAATTGCCTTTTACAGATTGCACAACTAAATTTCCATCCCCTTCTTGCGGATTTACTGTAAATACAAGGTATTGACCGTTATTACTCAATACACGCTCGTTAATAGCCTGCCAGCCATCATAAACGCTATGGTCTAAAGGCTTTTTCTGGGCTTTTAGGCTATTTAAACAAAAAAATAAACAAATAAGTGCCAACAGTTGTTTCATGATATTGCTATTTAGTAATCTATTGATTTAACAAGTTTCTATTCACTTGCCAAATGGATGAATAAATATAAGTTACCATTACAAATAATCCATTTCAATTATTTAAATGAAATTTAAAATAGGCCATTGCATAAATATAGAAAACTATTCTACTTTTACCAATCGATACAAAACAACATCTATGCGTCTGATTAATAAACTGTTACTTGCTATTACCCTTTTGTTCTCCTTATCTGTTAGTGCCCAAAAAACGGGTGCTATTTCAGGACAAATAATTGACAAACAAACTCAGCAGCCAATAGCCAACACTAGTATTTCATTCAGCAATAATGTTGCGAGTGTGGTATCGAATGAACTAGGAAAATTTAGACTCAATCAAATACCTACTGGGTCTTATACTATTAAATTTACAAGCCTAGGTTACAATACCATTACCCTATTTAATGTACTAATCACATCGGGCAATGAGAATACATTTTTAGTTGAATTAGAACCAATGGTAACTGAATTAAAAGGAATCACTGTTACCAATACTGGCAGAAAAACAGCCAAAGCAGCTAGCTTAGAAACACCATTAAGTGTTCAACGATTAACCACCGAAGAAATCAAGAGAAACCCAGGAAGCAATTTTGATATTTCACGCGTAATTCAATCTTTACCGGGTGTTGGCGGAACGGCTAGTACCGCTGGATTTAGAAATGATATTGTTATACGTGGAGGCGCTCCAAATGAGAATGTCTATTATTTAGATGGTATTGAAGTGCCTGTTATTAACCATTTTGCAACCCAAGGAAGTGCAGGTGGCCCAGCAGGTATTTTAAATGTAAGTTTTATAGAGGATGTAAAATTAAGCACTTCCGCTTTTGATGCTAAATTCGATAATGCACTTTCTTCGGTTTTTGAATTCAAACAAAAAAGAGGCAATACCAATAAAGTGCAAGGCAATGTTCGACTTAGCGCCACAGAACTGTCTACCACACTAGACGGACCGATGTCTAAATCAGGTAAAACAACTTTCTTAGCATCTGCAAGAAGAAGTTATTTGCAATTGTTATTTCAAGCCATTGATTTACCTATTAGACCCAATTACTGGGATTTTCAATATAAAATCACCCACCAAATTGATGCCAAAACAACTTTAAGTTTACTAGGTGTTGGCGCCATTGATGAATTTAGTTTTGCAGCACCAAAAAAAGCTACTCCCGAAAAATTATTTGCACTAAATAGTAATCCTGCTATTCAACAGTGGAATTATACTATTGGAATTAGCTTGAAAAAAATCATCTCTAACGGATACTGGAATTTATCAATTAGTAGAAATGATTTTAGTAATAAAAATGAAAAATACGAGAATAATTTAGGTCCAATAAAGGGGGTGCAAACACTCAATGTTGCCTCAAAAGAAACAGAAAATAAAATTCGTTTTGATGTAAATAAAAATATAAATGGTTTTAAGTTCGCTTATGGTGCAATGGCGCAATTTGTAGGGTACCAAAACAATACCTTTCAATTATTAAAAACAGCTATTACAGATAATAGTGGAACCATTGTAAAACCTGCAGAAACCTTTCAATTCAATAGTTCTATCAATTTTATGAAACTCGGATTATTTGCCCAAGTAGGCAAAAGATTCTTAGATAACAGACTTGGTGTTAGCGCAGGTATTCGTACAGATATGAATTCATTTACCACCGATGGTTGGAATGCGATGGCAACAGCTAGCCCTCGACTTAGTTTCTCTTATGTATTATCAGAAACATGGAATTTAAATGCATCTATAGGTCAATATTCAAAAATCCCTCCTTATACCCTACTTGGCTTTCAAAGCAATGGCCAACTAATGAATAAAGCGGCTAAATACATTCAAAATACACACTATGTGATTGGTGTAGAAAATTTACCTTCTCCAGCAACACGCTTTACACTTGAAGCTTTTTACAAACAATATAGCAATGTGCCAGTGTCTGTTCGTAATGGGATTAGTTTATCTAATTTGGGTGGCGATTTTGCCATTCTTGGCAACGAAGCAACTCAATCAATTGGCAAAGGAAGGGCTTATGGATTTGAGTTTTTTGCACAACAAAAATTAACCAATAAATTTTATGGCATTTTAAGTTATACATTTTTTAGAAGTGAATACACCAATGCTAATAACGTTTATACCGCAAGTTCTTGGGACAACAAACACTTACTAAGTTTAACCTGGGGCTATCAGCTGAAACACAATTGGGAATTGGGTTTAAAGTTCCGTTACCAAGGTGGCGTACCAACTACACCGTATGATGAAATAGCCAGCAAACAAAACTATCTAACCCTTGGCACTGGCGTTTTAGACTATCAACAAATTAACACACAACGTTTAGATAATTTTAATGCCAGCGATTTTAGAATAGATAAAAAATGGAACTTCAAAAAAACCACTTTTGATTTATACTTAGACGTTACCAATTGGTATTTAGCAAAGAGTCCGGCGGCACCTATTTATACTTTTAAACGTAATGATACTAATACGGCTTTTGCAACAACTAACGGATTGCCTATTCAACAAAATGGATCAAATGCCATTCCTTATTATTTATTGAGTAAGGATGCAATGGTAACACCTACTATTGGATTTATTGTTGAGTTTTAAATAAGTAATTATAATTTTTTCATCCGTATTACACGAAACATTTGTAGTACTACCGATAAGGCTATTAATGCAAAACCCCAATAAAAACTAGGTTGTAATTGTTGCTGTTCATTAAATAATATAAACGCCAATACTATACCATATACTGGCTCTAAATTCAAAGTCAAATTAACGGTAAAAGCAGATACTTTTTTTAGTGCTTGCAACATTAAATCTAGTGCCCAAATAGTACAGAGCCAGCTTAACAGCAATAGCCATCCTAATTCAGAAATACTAGGCACTAAATGATTTGTAGGAAAAAGATGCAAATAAAAAGGCATTAAAATACTCAGCAATAATACACCTCCACTTAACTCATACAACATCATTGTTTTGGGTGCTACATCTTCAATAATCTTTTTATTTAACACCGAAAAAATAGCAGAAAAAATAGCAGATAAAACACCAATAATAATACCCGTTCTATACCTCCCATCAAAATGAAAAATTAAATAGATTCCTACCAAACACAATAAGCCCAATAACATTTCTACAAAACTGAAACTTTTGTTTTTTAGCAATGGCTCAAGCAAAGAAGTAAAAAAACTAGTGGATGCAAAACAAACCAAGGCAATTGATACATTGGCATACTTAATGCTCCCATAAAAACAAGCCCAATGCAGTGCAATGATGCCGCCAATCATTAATAATTGTAGTATTTTCTTGAAGGGCAATTGTTGCAATTCCTTTTTCCATATTAATAATACAAACAAACTGATAGCCGCAATAAACATTCTATACCAAACCAATAACCCTTCATTCAGGGTAATTAATATGCCGAGCACACCAGTAAATCCTGCCAAGAAAACCGCAAAATGTAATTTGATTAATGCTTGTTTCATACTATTCAAAGAAACAGCTTTATAATTAATAAACCTTGTTTCAAAAAAGGATGGCTAACATTCACCATAATATAAAATAATTTTTTCTACAATTTCAGTCAAATGCAAGCCAAAAGAACCGATATTGTATGATCAATAAGTTTCAGCACAAATTATCATAAAAACCATATGGAACCAATCATAGAATTAAAGCAGGTAACCAAAAGTTATGGCGCTAAAACAGTACTTAAAGGGATCAACCTAACTATCTATCCAGGCCAAGTAATAGGCTACATAGGACCCAATGGTGCAGGAAAAAGTACTACTGTAAAAATATTATGCGGATTAATTTCAGACTACGATGGAGAAGTAATAGTAGCAGGTATTGATATAAAAACCGATCCGCTAGCAGTTAAAAGAAGAATTGGTTATGTGCCTGAATTGGCTGAATTATATGATGTACTTACCCCTGCTGAATTTTTGGGATTTATGGGTGAACTCTATGGTATGCCTAAAGCGCTTGCAGAAGACCGCATGATTAAAATGCTAGCCGCTTTTGGATTAGAAGCGAATGCAGACCAACGCATGGATACTTTTAGCAAAGGCATGCGCCAAAAAGTACTAATCATTTCTGGGCTATTACACAATCCTGATATTATTATTTTAGACGAACCACTCAGTGGACTTGATGCCAATAGCGTAATCATTGTAAAGGAGCTCTTGCATAAATTGGCCCAAGATGGCAAAACCATTTTTTACTGTAGCCATATGATGGATGTGGTAGAAAAAGTGAGTGACCGAATAGTGTTGATTAATGAAGGCGCTGTTATTGCCGATGGAAGTTTCGAAGAACTGCAGCAACAACAAGGCAACCAAAGTTTAGAGAAAATATTTGCACACATGACTTCTAAAGATTCTTTGTCTGATGCTGCCGACCAAATGATGCGTGCTTTTGAAAATTAATACCTTATTTAAATGAATATATTCAACAGATTTTTTTTATACCTAGTACTCTTGCCTAGCAAGCTCTACCAGAAAATGGGCATCAATACGGTGCAATTAGCATCTATTCTTAGCATTAAGTTGATGATGGATGATCGTAGGCCCAATACCATGCACCAAGCCAATAAAAGAAAACAAACAAAGCCCATTTCTGGCGCAACCATTGGCACAATGTTGGTGTCTGCTTTAATGGGTTCATTCTTTTTAATTAGTTTTTTTGTAGGCAGTGAAATGCTTACGCGTTTTACTATTTATTTCTCATTTTTTATTTTCGTTTTATCATCCACCCTTATTGCCGATTTCACGTCGGTATTAATTGATATTAGAGACAATATTATTATACTACCTAAACCAGTTACAGATAAAACATTTGTAGTTGCAAGACTCCTGCATATTCTAATTCATATTTCTAAACTGGTAGTACCCATGACACTACCAGCATTCATATTACTTGGTATAAGAAATGGCCTATTGGCATTGCCGCCTTTTTTATTGATGGTTATTGCGGCAACACTATTTACCATTTTTTTAATTAATGCACTTTACCTGATTATTCTAAAAATAACTACCCCCGAAAAATTTAAAGTTATTATTAGTTATTTTCAAATATTTTTTGCCATTTTA
>CAIKZP010000084.1 GCA_903831935.1 uncultured Bacteroidota bacterium
AGGAAAAGTTTTTAATAATAAAGCAAATCTTCGTTTTAGTGCCAATGTTCAAAATGTATTTGTAATTACTAAATACAAAGGATTAGATCCAGAAATGAATGGCGGTATTGATAACAATTTTTATCCAAGACCTAGAACAATAGTGTTTGGTTTAAATCTTGATTTTTAATCTTAATACAAGTAATAACATAAAAAAATAATTATGAAAAAGAATATTTTTAAAATCGTTATAACTGCGGCCTTATTTGTGAGTGGCTTTGCATCTTGTACTAAGAAGTTAGACCTTCTTCCTACAAATGATATTACTGCTACACAGGTATATAGCACGCCTACCGGTTATAAACAAGCATTTGCCAAAGTATATGGCAGCTTTGCTTTAACAGGCAATCAAGGTCCTGCAGGAAATGGAGACATTCAAGGGATCGATGAAGGAACTTCCGATTTTTTACGTTTGTTCTGGAAAGCACAAGAATTAAGTACCGACGAAGCAGTAGTTTCTTGGGGTGATCCTGGTATTCAGGATTTTCACAACATGAACTGGTCTTCAAGTAATCCAATGTTAACAGGATTATATTATCGTTCTTATTATCAAATTACTTTGTGTAACGACTTCATCAACCAAGCTTCTGATGCTAATTTAGCTTCAAGAGGAATTACTGGTGCAGATGCCGATGCAATTAAAGTATTTAGAACTGAAGCTAGATTTTTAAGAGCTTACCAATACTGGGTAATCATGGACTTGTTTGGAACTGGCCCTTTTGCAACTGAAAAAGATGCACTAGGTTCTGTTATGCCAGAGCAAGCAAGTAGAACACAATTGTTTACTTATGTAGAGTCTGAATTAAAAGCCATTGAAACGCTTTTAGTAGATGCTAAGAAAAACGAATATGGTCGTGCCGACAAAGCTGCTGCATGGTCTTTGTTATCTCGTATTTATTTAAATGCAGGTGTGTATACTGGCACACCAAAATGGACTGAAGCAGCAACGTATGCTAAAAAAGTAATTGATGCTGGTTATGCTTTAATTCCAAATTATACGCAACTAATGTTAGCGGATAATCATTTAAATACTAGTGAGTTTATTTTGACCATTAATTTCGATGGATTAAAAACGCAGAACTGGGGCGGAACAACCTTTTTAACCCATGCAGCAATTGGCGGATCAATGACCGCATCTGCTTTTGGAGTTGATGGTGGATGGAGTGGTATTCGTACTACAAGTAGTGTTCCTGCATTGTTTCCAGATGTTACAGGAACTGCCGACAAGCGTTCTCAGTTTTATACTTCAGGACAAAATGTAGATATTTCTGACCTTACTTCTTTTAAAGATGGTTATGCAATAACTAAGTATAAAAATATTACAAGAACTGGTGCTGCTGGTTCAAGTTTAACTTTTCCTGATATTGACTTTCCATTGTTTCGTTTAGCAGAACAGTATTTAATTTATGCCGAAGCCGCTACTCGTGGTGGTGGTGATGCAACTGTTGCATTAGGATATATTAATACGCTACGCACGCGTGCTTATGGAAATGCTACTGGAAATATTACAGCTGCTCAATTAACAACCGACTTTATTTTAGATGAGCGCGGACGTGAATTATATTGGGAAGGTTTTAGAAGAACTGATTTAGTTCGTTATAACAAATTTGTTGAATCTACTTATCTATGGCCATGGAAAGGCGGCGTTAAAAGCGGTACTTCCGTTAGTTCTTTTAGAAAAGTATATCCAATACCTTCTTCTGATATTTCATCAAACGTGAAATTGGTTCAGAATTCAGGATATTAATAATAGTAGCAGAGAGAACTTAAACCTTCTTTCTGCTTAATAAAAATTAACTCAATAAAATAATTGTTATGAAATCAATCATCTCAAAAATATTTTTCATAAGCGCCGCGGCTTTATTGTTCGGCTCTTGTAAGAAAGATGAAGCACAGCAAATATTTGCAGGAGGCACAGCTCCTGTACTTTCGGCTTCTGCATCTGGAACCATTCCATTGTCTTTTGCAGTGGAAGACCAACTAGGTGTAAACTTCACTTGGACAAATCCAAATTATCAATTTGGAAATGGCATCAGTTCTCAAGACGTTACTTATGCAATGGAAATTGATAAAACCGGCAGCAATTTTGCTGGCGCAACAAAAATTTCAGTTTCAATTTCGAAAGATTTGGGTGTTGTGTATACGCAAAAACAATTCAACATTGTGTTAAGCGCACTTAAATTAACAGTTGGTGTTTTATCAAGTATTGATGTACGCATCATTGCAACTATTAATAATGTAGAAGCAACAAAGCTAATTTCTAATACTTTAAAGTTTAATGTAACCACTTATAATCCTCCTCCTAAAGTAGCGGTACCAGCAGGTGGCGTTTTATACTTAGTGGGAAGTGCAACAGTAGGTGGCTGGTCAAATCCAGTTCCGGTACCAGCACAACAATTTACCAAAGTAAGTAACACACTTTATACCATCACGGCAGCATTAACTGGCGGACAAGAATACTTGTTCTTGCCTTTGAATGGCGATTGGGGTCATAAGTTTGCTTGTAACAAAACGACTGCTCCTCCTTCAGGAGAAACAGGTGGCGTTTTTGGCTATGATTTTGGTGATAACTTCCCTGGACCAGCAGCTAATGGCACTTATAAAATAGAGGTAGATTTCCAAAGCGGAACCTATACAGTTACTAAACAATAATTTTTTAAAAGATAGAATTGATACTTAGTTATGAATTCATCCAACTAAAAAAACACTTATGAAATATTTATTAAAAATTAGCTTGTTTACTGTAATGCTTGCAACAGTATTCACGGCTTGTAAAAAAGTCGACAATTTGCCGTTCTATGCAAACGGTACTGCCGTAGTATTAACTGGCTCATCGGCTAATATTACTCCAACACCAAGCGACTCAAGTAAAGTTGTTGCAACATTTTCTTGGACAAATCCTAAGTACGCAACAGATTCAAATACTCAAAAATTTATTTTAGAGATTGATTCTACTGGTCGTAATTTTTCTAAAGAAACAGTTAGCATTGTTATTGGCAAACCTAGTATCTCTTTTACTGGTCAACAATTAAACAATATTTTAGCAGCATTTGGTTTTGCTGCAGGCCAAACTTTTTCATTCGATATTAGGGTTACTTCTTCTTATGGTAACAATAACGAACAATTGAAATCGAATGTGCTTTCAGTTAAAATATCTTCTTATTTAGTACCAATTACCCTAGTGCCGTCTTCTACAGCAGACCTAACATTGTTGGTGACTAATGCAAGTAATAAAGCCATTTCATTCAACTGGAATGAAAGTGCTTATGGAACTAATGTGATTAACTATGCTTTACAAATGGACGTAGCGGGCAACAACTTTGCTACTCCACAAGTACTAAAAACTGGTACTACTTTAAACTCAAGCATTACAGTGAATGACTTAAATTCTTTGGCAATTGCCGCAGGAATTATTGGTGGTTCATCAAAATCAATGGAGTTTAGGGTGGTAAGTTATTTGGGAACAACCTATGCAACCAAAATGGTTACTTCAAATGTGGTAAGCGTTAAACTAACTACGTTTACTCCAGTGCCACCAGCTTTGTATATAGTTGGAGATGCAACTGATGGCGGATGGAGCAATCCAGTGCCTTTGCCTTCTCAACAGTTCTCTAGAATTGACGGAGTATCTTATGGTATTGTGGTTAAGTTAACTGCTGGAAAGAGTTATTTATTATTACCAACCAATGGCGATTGGGGTCATAAATACGGTGGTGCAAGTGCAACAGGTGGTGCTTTATTAGCCGATAATGCAGTGCCAGGATCTAACACACCAGCTCCTGCAACTACTGGAATGTATCAAATAGTTGTAAACTTCCAAACAGGTACTTACACAGTTACACCATTTACTAATACTATCCCTACTGCTTTATTCATTGTAGGTGATGCAACTGATGGTGGATGGGCTAATCCAGTTCCAACTCCTTCTCAACAATTTACAAAAATTGATGGAGCATCTTTTGGAGCAGTTGTTAAATTAACTACTGGAAAGTCTTATTTATTCTTGCCTGTAAATGGAGATTGGAGCAAAAAATTTGGTGGTGCAAGTGCAACAGGTGGTGCTTTATTAGCTGATGGCGCAGTGCCAGGATCTAACACACCAGCGCCTTCTGCAACTGGTTACTATCAAATTATTGTGAACTTCCAAACAAATACATACACTGTAACGCCTTATTTAGGCCCAGTGCCTCCTCCAAGCAATTTATATATTGTTGGTGATGCAACTGCAGGTGGATGGAATAATCCAGTTCCAACTCCTTCACAACAATTTACGCGTATTAGTTTAACTGATTTCCAGTTGACTATTCCACTAACTGCTGGAAAGGGCTATGTATTTTTACCTTTAAATGGCGACTGGTCGAAAAAATTTGGTGGCTCTAGTGCTACTGGTGGAACCATTTTAGCTGATGGTGCGGTGCCTAGTTCAAATACACCATCACCTGCTGTGACTGGTACTTATTTGATTGATGTGAATTTCTTAACCGGACAGTATACGCTTACAAAACAATAATTAAAATATTGTATCGCTATTAAAACGGTACTAATTCTAATAAACAAACGGTAGTGGGATTTCCCTGCTACCGTTTGTTTTTTAATTGGCTTCAAGCATTTTTAAAACATTGCTTACATTGCATAAATAACTTTTTGATATGCTATATTCAATGACCGGTTACGGAAGGGCTGAACAAACCATTAATGGGAAAACATTTTTGGTTGAAATCAAGTCATTAAATGGCAAACAGTTCGATTTAAGGTTGAATATTCCATCGCTATTAAAACCATTTGAATTTGAAGTTCGCAATCTGTTAAGCGAAGGATTACAAAGAGGCAGTGTGGAATGTATCATTACACTCAAACAAAATGGTGCTAGTAAGCCTATTTCTATCAATACCGATTTAGCGAAAGCATATTACCATTCCGTTGCAGAATTAGCAGCAGAATTGCATATTGAAACGGGCGATATTTTAAGCACTATTTTAAAATTACCAGATGTAGTTACTAGCTCAACAGAAATATTAACCGATGATGAATGGAAAGGGTTTTCACTGGTACTAAAAGAAGCGATTGGATTACTAAATGCACATCGCATAGACGAGGGTAAATCGTTAGAGGCCGACTTATTGTTGCGTTTAAAAAATATAGAAGAGCAGCAAGCATTAATTGTAACGCTTGAGCCCCAACGCCGATTACGCATACGGGAAGGTCTTTTGAAATTGTTGGAAGAAAATGTTGGCAAAGAAAACTACGATCCAAATAGACTCGAACAAGAATTGATTTACTATATTGAAAAAATTGATATTAGTGAAGAGCAGGTTCGATTAAATAATCATTGCAAATATTTTAGAGATATTTTACAAGAGAAGGAACCAAGCAAGGGCAAAAAACTCTCTTTTATTTTGCAAGAATTCGGACGAGAAATTAATACCACGGGTTCAAAAGCTAATGACGCTGCTATGCAAAAAGCAGTCATTCTAATGAAGGATGAGTTAGAAAAAGCTAAAGAACAGATATTAAATGTTTTGTAAAAATTGCGCCAATTGTATCTTTATAAAAATTTGAGGTAGGTGAAAAATATTTTTTATAGTGTTTTTTTAATTTGCTGCTGCTGGTCTTGCAACAGTTTAGATGTTTTTGAAAAGAATGTTTTCTTTCCTAAGCATGAATGGGTATCTAACAATCAACCTAGTTTTGAATTTCAAATAGTTGATACTACTGCTAGTTACCATATTTATGTAGTTATTCGCCACGAAGATGCTTTTCGATATAAAAATCTTTGGCTAAATATTACCACACAAGCGCCTAACGATAAGCCTCTTGCTCAAAAAGTAAATTTGGTATTGGCCAATAATGCCAACGGTTGGCTTGGAACAGGCATGGATGATGTGTTTGATCATCGCATTAGAATTACCCAATCTCCTATCCATTTAAAAAAAGGAATCTATCGTTTTACACTGCAACAAATTATGCGTGAAGATCCTTTATTGTATTTACTAAATGCAGGCATTCGCGTAGAAAAACTGAAGTTATGATAGGTATGCAAAAGAAAAAATTTGCGCTACTATCTATGGTATATTGGTTTTTATTATCCTATATGTTGGCTGCCTTGCTATGGTGGTTTATTGCACTAGAAAAACAAAATAGACTGATTGCCAATATTCGTTTAAGCGAGTTGAAAAAAGATGATATTTCCTATACGCTTAAAGTTGCAGTAGTTGAGTCGGCAGCGAAAAGAAAAACCATTCAATATATAGGCGAGGGCCTAACTTTTTTGGGCCTGATTATGTTTGGAGCAGTATTTGTATTTAGAGCTACCCGACGCCAAATTAGGTTATCGCACCAACAACAAAATTTCATGATGGCGGTAACGCATGAATTAAAAACGCCCATTGCCATCACACAATTAAATTTAGAAACCTTACAAAAAAGGCAACTAGACAATGAAACAAAACAAAAATTAATTAGAAATACCCTACAAGAAGCCAACAGATTAAATACGCTTTGTAATAATATTTTATTTGCATCTCAACTAGATGCAGGGATTTATTCAAAACATTTACAAGAAATTAATTTTACCGATTTAATACATGGTTGTATTGATGAATTTAGAAATAGGTTTCCGCAGAGAATTATTGAAGAAAAAATTAATGAAGGTGTTTATTTACACGGAGAACCTTTATTACTTCAAATGTTAGCGAATAACTTGATAGACAACGCACTTAAATATGCGCCCAAAGACCAACCAATTTTGGTATCAATATCCGAAACCGAAAGCCATATTCATTTCAGTGTGATAGATTGTGGACAAGGGGTGCCAGCTGCAGAAAAGAAACATATTTTTGACAAGTTTTATAGAATTGGTAACGAAAATACACGCAAAGCAAAAGGAACTGGGCTTGGTTTGTATTTGTGTAGAAAAATTGCACAAAGCCATAAAGCAAACATTTCTGTGACAGACAATACCCCACAAGGAAGTATTTTTACCGTATCATTCAAGCGCACATGAGTTTAGTAATAGCCAATATATTATTAGTTGAAGACGAAGAAAATTTACACGAGGCCCTAAAATTAAACCTCGTAATGGAAGGGTATTCTATCACTTCTGCATTTAATGGAACTGCAGCTTTAAAAGCAATTGCCAATGAATATTTTGATTTAATTATTTTAGATATTATGCTTCCTGAAATTGATGGGATTAGTATTATTGAAACGGTTCGTGTAAATGCTAATGAAGTACCCATTTTAATTTTAAGTGCAAAAAATTCCAGTGCAGATCGTGTACTAGGTTTAAAAAAAGGTGCAGACGACTATTTAACCAAGCCATTTAATTTAGAAGAGTTATTACTACGCGTTGCGAAATTGATAGAAAAAAATAAAAAACTGCAAGTAAAAGATGCCATTGGAGACCAGTATGAATTTGGCAATAATAAAATAGATTTCAAGGCTCAAAGTGCTCAGTGTTGGAATGGCACAATGGTAGATTTGAGTAAGAAAGAAGCAATGCTATTAAAGCTGTTAATTGAAAGCAAAGGAGAAGTGGTTACCCGCGAAAAAATCTTACAAGTGGTTTGGGGGTATAATGTATATCCAACTACCCGTACCATCGACAACTTTATCTTAAACTTCCGAAAATATTTCGAAGACGATAGTCGTAATCCCAAGTATTTTCATTCTGTAAGGGGGGTTGGCTATAAGTATACTAGTTAAATCTGCCTCAAAAAATACAATAAACACCAATAAATTGCGTTTGAAGAGTTCCAAATAGTTATTATGTCTGTTCAAACCATCATTGATTTTCTAGACCCTGTGAATATTGCTTTCTTATCTAATGACGAAGGATTTAAGGAAACTCAATTGGGCAAACATATTGCGGTTTACGACGAATTCTTTCCAGATATAAGCCATGCAGATATTGTATTGGTAGGATGCGGTGAAATGCGCGGTGCAGGCATAGAATTAACCAGCACTACTGCGCCAGATGCTATTAGGGCCGAATACTACAAATTGTTTCATTGGCATACCGAAGTGAATGTGGCCGATATAGGAAATGTAAAATCTGGTGCTACATTAGAAGATACTTATGCCGCTTTGCGGATGGTAGTTAGTGAATTAATGGCTCAGAAAAAAAGAGTGGTTATACTGGGTGGATCGCATGACCTCACGCAAGCACAATACCAAGCATATGGTACAACCAATAGAATTATTGATGTAGCCTGTGTAGACGCAAGGATTGATTTAGATATGGATAGCGTTTTGCCCGCAGATAATTTTTTAGTAGAATTATTAACTGGGATTCCTAATTATTTAAAACACTACAGTCATATTGGATTTCAGAGTTATTTTATGCACCCCGAAATGCTAGAAACAATTGATAAGCTAGGATTTGATTGTTATAGAGTGGGAAAGGTAAAAGAACGATTAGAAGAAATGGAACCTGCTATTCGCAACAGTGAATTATTTAGTTTTGATATTGCTGCCATTCAAAATGCACACGCCCCAGCTAATTATTTAACACCCAATGGGTTTAATGGAGAAGAAGCTTGTACACTCATGCAGTATGCAGGTATGAGTACCCAATGCGATACAATAGGCATTTACGGATATATTGCAGAGCAAGATGTTCATTCACTTACCGCCAAGCAAATCTCACACATGCTATGGTATTTGATGGATGGAATATATAAGAGTAAACAAGAAGCCGAACTAGATAATCGTTCGGAGTTTAATGAATTTACCATGGCTTTTGCCGAAGTAGAAACTGTTTTTTTACAAAGCAAAAGAACGGGCAGATGGTGGATGCAATTGCACAATGGCAAATATGTTGCTTGTAGTTATACCGACTACCAAATAGCCTGCAATAATGATATTCCTGAACGCTGGTACCGTGCTATAGAACATAGCTAATCCTGCATTGAAATTTCTTAACTTGCTAATCATTGTAAATTAATTTTCATGCAACGAATTCAAGGACTAATCCTGATTTTTATTGTTTTTTTATTTGCTTGTAGCACAGTAAAAAAAACAAGTTCTTATAGTGTTCCACTAGCAGTTAATCCACAGACCGAATTATTGGCTGCACCAGATTTAGCGGGTGCCCATATTGGCTTTTCTGTTTTTGATCCTGCTACTAAAACATATCTCTATAATTACCAGGGCGATAAATATTTTATTCCTGCAAGTAATACCAAAATCATTACTTGCTATGCTGCCATGAAATATTTGGGGGATAGTTTAGTGGGCTTGCGCTATGTAAATAAAGGGAATGGAACAGTTGAAGTAGAAGCCAGTGGAGACCCTAGTTTTTTACATCCAGATTTTCAATTTCAGCCAGTATACGATTTCTTAAAAAAACAAAACAGTATTTTACTAACCGATCAAAATTGGAAAGCAAAATCTTTGGGAATGGGCTGGGCCTGGGACGACTACGAAAGCGATTATATGGCCGAGCGAAGCATGTTACCTATTTATGGAAACGTAGTGCATTTTAATAAATCAAAACAGCCACAGCCAATACCTGCAATTTTTAATA